>JBCCAJ010000114.1:0-7424 GCA_039814845.1 Pseudomonadota bacterium
AAGGCAGCTTGCGCTTCCTGCCAAATCGCGCGGGCTTGGTCGTCCTTGCCCAGCACGCCATTGGCGCGGATGAGGCGTGCCCATTCTTCCGCCGTGCCGCCTTGGGTGGCCAGCCGCGCCGACAAGCTCGCCACCATGTCACTTATCATGGCGGCGCGATCCTCGGCGGTCATCCCGGTGGCGGCGTCGATATCTTCATCCGTTGGCCCCGCAAAGAGGCCGGGCATATCGGGCAGGTCATATTGAACGCCTGCGCGCAGGGCGACCTCACCGATACGGTTCAGCACAGTGGGCGTCCAGGGGTCTTGCATGTCGCTGTCCTCCAGCAAATCACGCCAGAGGCGGAACGCGGCATCGGGGCGGTCCACCTGCAGCATGTAGACCCCGAGGTAATAGCGCGCGCGCGGCTCATCAGGGTCACGCGACAGGGCAGCCCGCAGCGCCTTTTCCGCGTCCGATGACACATAGCCCTGCGCGGCGGACACCATCAGATCGGCCAAGGTTGCAAAATCCTCGCCCGTGGCAGTGTCGCCCTTGGCCTGCAACAGCGCCAATTGTGCGCGATGGGCTGCGCGGAAATCGCCAACGCCCGCCTCATGCTGCGCCAACAAGGCCAAGCCCTGGGTATCCCCGGGCCGTTCTGCCACCGCCTGCCGCAATTGGTTCACCAGTTCCAGGTAAGAGGGGTCCACCTCTGTCGTAGCAGGGCGGACGGGCAAACGCTCCTCCACGTCCGCCTGGCTCAACCGGGTGCTGCGCGCCTCATCGGAAGCCGCGATGCGTTCGGCCAGCGGCAGGTCGGGCACGCGCGGCGCGCCCAGGTCGCGATAAATCCAGACAGTGCCGCCCAAGATCACAACACCCAGCACACCAATCACGGCCCAGGGCGTTGACGTCGGCCCCTCATCGCCGCCCTGCTTGGTGCGCAGCTTCGCGTCTGCCGTCAGGATGCGCCGCGACACTTCCGTGCGCAAGCGGTCTGCATCCTCCTCAGAGATCACCCCGCGGGCCAGATCGCGTTCCACATCCTTCAGCTGATCGCGGTAAATCTGCAGATCATAGGCGGCCGCCGGGGCCTCTTCCCCCGTTCGGCGCAGCACGGCACGCGCCAGGACAGCGCAACACAGCGCCACCAAAGCCATAGTTATGATCCAGAAACCCATTGGCGCCCGGCCCTCCTTTCCTTCTGTCATTTAACCATGCAAGCGCGCCCGCAAAAGGGCCAAAGCGCCGCCAATATGCCTCCGGTGCGCGACCGTCATTAATGAGCCGTGACAAAGCCGCCCAGTTGGCAGTCATGTCGCATATTGAGCGTTGAATGCCGCCCTCAGTATCCTTTAAATTTTGCGCCTATCGCATACAGCCGCAGACCCGCGTTTTTGCGCAAGCGGGACGCCATCAAAACCTGGGAACACCGATGAAACGCTATTCAGCCTTTGCCGTCGCCAAGGAAGCTTTGAAAAATCATCTCGGCTGGGAACGGGCGTGGAAATCGCCTGAGCCGCGCCAGCGCTATGATGCGATCATTATCGGGGCCGGCGGGCACGGGTTGGCCACGGCGTATTATCTGGGCAAGAACCACGGGATCACCAATGTGGCGATCCTTGAAAAAGGGTGGCTTGGCGGTGGTAATACGGGGCGGAACACGACGATCATCCGCTCGAACTATCTGCAGGATGCCTCTGCCGCGCTTTATGAAAAATCCCGCTCGCTTTATGAAACGCTGAGCCAGGATCTCAACTACAACATCATGTTCAGCCCGCGCGGTGTGATCATGCTGGCACAGACAGAACATGAGGTGCGCGGCTATCAACGCACGGCGCACGCCAATGCGTTGCAGGGGGTGAAGACGGAATTCATCTCGCCGCAGAGGGTGAAAGAGATTGTTCCGATCATCAACCTGGAGGGGCCGCGATATCCGGTTCTGGGCGGCCTTTGGCAGGCCCGCGGCGGTACGGCGCGCCATGATGCGGTCGCGTGGGGGTTTGCCCGCGCGTGTTCCGAGATGGGCATGGACGTGATCCAGAAATGTGAGGTCACCGGCGTCAAGACGGAAGGTGGCAAGGTCACGGGCGTGTCCACCACCAAAGGCGATATTGAAACCCAAAAGCTGGGCATCGTTGTGGCGGGCCATTCCGGCCATGTGGCGGATATGGCGGGCTTCCGGCTGCCGATTGAATCGGTGGCGCTGCAGGCGTTGGTGTCGGAACCCATCAAGCCTTGTATGGACTGTGTGGTCATGGCCAACACGGTGCATGGCTACATGAGCCAATCCGACAAGGGCGAAATGGTCATCGGCGGCGGCGCGGATGGCTACAACAACTACACCCAACGCGGGTCGTTCCACCACATTGAGGAAACCGTCCGCGCGCTGTGCGAAACCTTCCCCATGGTCACGCGGCTGAAGATGCTGCGCCAATGGGGTGGGATCGTGGATATGACGGGGGATCGCTCCCCCATCCTGTCCAAAACACCTGTTGAGAACGTCTTCATCAACTGCGGCTGGGGCACCGGTGGGTTCAAGGCCACGCCCGGTTCCGGCTGGGGCTTTGCGGAACTGATGGCCACCGGCTACTCGCCCCTTTGCGATGAATTCTCGCTCGATCGCTTCAAAGAGGGCCGCTTTATCGACGAAAGCGTCGCCGCCGGGGTCGCGCACTGATGACCCGGCCTGCCTTTCTTTTTGCCATAAATATCCTGGGGGTATGGGGGCAACGCCCCCATGTCTTCATGCGCTCAAAACCGCTGACAGCCATTTTTGGCCGAACACCCCCCGCCCAAATCGCGGGGAATGGCTCAAAACCTGCGGGGATTTCCGCTCAGCCTTCTCAGACGCGCAACCCGCTCCCATCCTCTTGCACACATGCAAAGGAGGGAAATCCATGTCTGACTATGAACAATCCCGCTATCCGCGTCCCACGGCCATCGACACCGGTGGCGCAAGCGCCTTCTGGGTGCTTGTCGTCGTTGTCGCGCTTGGTGCTCTCGTGCTCATCATGGCGGTGGGCACGGCAACCGCGCCGGGCGATCCAAGCCTTGGTGCAGAAACTGGCGCAGAAACAGCGCCCGCCATCACCCCGGCGGAACCTGACGCGGCCACAACCGGTACTGCGACCGGTACAGCAACCGAATAACACCACCATCCTCACCACGACACGGCCTTTGGGCGGGTGCTTCACAGTGCCCGCCCTTTTCGTGCGCGCAACGAAGCGGAGCATCCCATGCTGAAGCTCACATGCCCCTATACCGGCATCACCGGCGAAGAGACCGAATTCACCCCCGGCGGGGAGGCGCATCTGAAGCGCTTTGGTCCGGGGTCCAGTGATGAGGATTTTCAAAACTACCTCTTTGCCAAAGAGAACCCCAAAGGCGTGCATTTTGAACGGTGGCGGCACAGCTATGGCAGCGGCAAGTGGTTCATCGCGGCGCGCGATACCGTGACGCTGGAAGTCTACGGCACGTATCCCGCCCAAACGCTGGAACCACCGCAATGGGTGAAAGATAAAATCACGGCCAAGCGCCCCGGCTGGACGTGGAGAGAGTTTGCCGGAGACAAGACATGAGCACGCGTCTGGCCAATGGCGGGCGGCTGATTGACCGTTCCAAGAAACTGAAGTTTCGGTTCAACGACAAGTATTACTCCGGTGTCGAAGGCGACACGCTGGCCTCTGCACTTCTGGCCAATGACCAGATGTTGGTGGGTCGATCCTTCAAGTATCACCGCCCGCGCGGGTTCGTGGCCTCCGGCGCGGAAGAGCCAAATGGCATTTTCAACATGGGGGAGGGCGCCGCGTTTGAACCCAACCAGCGTGGTACCACGACCGAGCTTTATGATGGCATGCGGATGGACAGCCAGAACCACTGGCCCACGCTCAATTTTGACATTGGCGCGGTGAATAACAAACTCGCCCGGTTCCTGCCGGCCGGGTTCTACTACAAGATGTTCATCCACCCGCGGTCTTTCTGGAAGCACGTCTATGAGCCGTTCATCCGTCAATCTGCGGGTCTGGGCAAAGCGCCCAAGCGCGGCGATGACGACAAATACGAACATTTCTACGCCTTCGTCGATGTTCTGGTGATCGGCGGCGGTGTGGCAGGCCTTCAGGCGGCGCAGGCTGCGGCCAAGACCGGTGTGAAGGTCATGATCATGGAACAGACCGCCCATTGGGGTGGTCGCGCCGTGGTGGACGCCTCGGTTGACGGTGCAACTGTCAACGACAAGCCTGTGGATAAGTTCGTGGACGAAACCCTCGCGGAATTGGAGGGAATGAAGAACGTCACCCTGCGCAACCGTATGATGGGTGCGGGCATTTATGACCATGGCTATGTGCTTGGCTATGAACAAGTCAACGACCATCAACCGGATGCGGAGGGCCCGCGCCATCGTCTCTGGCGGATCCGCGCAGGGCAGGTGATCACGGCTACGGGGGCCATTGAACGTCCGCTCAGCTTTGCCGGGAACGACATTCCAGGCGTAATGCTGGCTTCGGCCATTCGCGACTATGCGGTGAATTTCGGGGTCTCCATCGGGGATCGTACTGTGGTGGTCACAAATAATGATGATGCCTACCTGACTGCGATTGCGTTGAAAAACAGCGGGTTGGAGGTGCCGGTCATTCTGGACGCCCGCGCGGGCGGCGGCGGGGCATTGGCAGATCACGCGCGCGCACTGGGTATTCGTGTGGAAAACGGCAAGGCGATTGCCAAGGTCAAAGGCGGCAAGCGCGTGACAGGGATCGCGATTTGCGCGCAAGCCGGTCAAGGTGCGGTTCTCGAAGAGATTGCGTGCGATGCGGTCGCCATGTCAGGCGGGTGGTCACCCGTGGTTCACTTGTGGTCCCACTGCGGTGGCAAGCTCATTTGGGATGAGGCGCAGGCCCATTTCCGCCCGGATGTGGATAAGGCCCCGCTGGGCGACACAGGAGAGGCGTTCGTGTCAGCCGCCGGGTCCGCGACCGGGGCGATGGCGTTGGGCGCGGTTCTCACCGATGCCGATACCTGTGGGAGCGCCGCAGGCAAAGTGACCGGCGGGAAAACCTCTCGTGCCAAGGCCCCGCTGGCGTCAGGCACAAGCGAGACCCCGATGGAGCCCGTCTGGATGATGCCGCAAGGCGCGGGCATCGAGTTGCGCATGAAATCCTGGCTGGATTTCCAGAACGACGTGAAGGTGTCGGACGTGCAGCTGGCGGCGCGCGAAGGCTTTGAAAGCGTGGAGCACGCCAAGCGCTACACCACGTTGGGCATGGCCACGGACCAGGGCAAGCTTTCGAATATCAACGGGCTGGCGATCTTGTCAGACGCGCTGGGGCAGCCCATTCCGCAGACGGGTACGACCACGTTCCGCCCACCCTATACGCCCATTTCCATGGCCGCGATTGCGGGTGAGGCGCGGCGGGAGCTGTTCCAGCCTGTCCGCAAGACACCGATGCATGACTGGCACGATGAAAACGGGGCCCATTGGGAACCCGTGGGTGCTTGGCGTCGGCCGTATACGTTCCAGAAATCTGGGGAGAGTGTTGAGAAGGCCGTGATCCGGGAGATCAAGCAGACCCGCGACAGTCTGGGGCTGCTCGATGCCTCGACGCTGGGCAAGCTGATCGTGAAGGGGCCGGATGCGGGTAAGTTTCTCGACATGCTCTACACCAATATGATGAGCACGTTGAAACCGGGGCGGTGCCGGTACGGGTTGATGTGCAATGAGAACGGCTTCCTTATGGATGACGGTGTGGTGGCGCGGCTGGATGAGGACACGTTCCTGTGCCACACCACCACCGGCGGGGCGGACAGCATTCACGCGCATATGGAAGACTGGCTGCAATGCGAATGGTGGGATTGGAAGGTTTACGTCGTGAATGCCACAGAGCAGTTCGCCCAGATCGCGGTTGTGGGGCCGAAGGCGCGTGAGACGCTTGCAAAGCTGACCGAGGATGACATCAGCGCCGAGGCGCTGCCGTTCATGGCGTTCAAGGACATCACGCTTGCGGGGACCCAAGCGCGGGCTTACCGGATCTCGTTTTCCGGCGAGCTGAGCTATGAAATTGCCGTGCCTGCGGGGCAGGGGCGTGCGTTGTGGGATGCGCTGTTGGAGGCGGGCGCGGAGTTTGGCGTGTCGCCCTACGGCACCGAAGGGTTGCATGTGATGCGGGCCGAAAAGGGCTTCATCATGATTGGTGACGAAACCGACGGCACGGTCATTCCGCAGGATCTGGAGATGGGCTGGGCCATTTCCAAGAAGAAGACCGATTACATGGGCAAGCGCGCGCAAGAGCGTAAGCACATGGCAAACCCGGATCGGTGGCGGCTTGTGGGCCTTGAAACCGTCGATGGGTCCGTGCTGCCTGATGGGGCCTATGCGACGGCGCAAGGCACCAATGCCAATGGTCAGCGCAAGGTGCAGGGTCGGGTGACCTCGACCTATTATTCCCCCACGCTGGATCGCGGCATTGCCATGGGGCTGGTGCATCATGGGCCGGACCGGATGGGCGAGGTGCTGGAATTCCCCAAGGTGGACGGCACCGTGGTGAAGGCTAAGATCGTGAACCCGGTCTTCTTTGACCCAAAGGGGGAGAAGCAGAATGTCTGATGCAGTAAGCGCGCTGCAGGGCGCGGAATATGACGGCTATGTCGCGGTGCGCGAGATGGGCGTGCAAGGCATGGTGACGCTGCGCGGGGATTTGACAGCGGCGAAGGTGAAATCTGCTGTGAAGAAGGTGGCGGGGGTTGCCGTGCCGGAACAGTGGTCCGTGGCGCTGGCAGGGGACAAGGGTGTCGCCTGGATGTCACCAGATGAACTGATGGTGATGGTGCCTTATGAGGAGGCCGGGGAAGCTGTTGCCGCGTTGGAGAAGGCGCTGAAGGGGCAGCATTTTCTGGCTGTGAATGTGTCGGATGCGCGGGCGGTCTTTGAAGTCAAGGGTGCAGCGGTTCGCGAGGTGGTGGCCAAGCTTGCACCTGTGGACATGGCGCCAGAGGCATTTAAGCCGGGCCAATTCCGGCGTACAAGGTTTGCGCAAGTGGCGGCGGCGTTTTGGATGGTCGATGACGAGACGGTGCGCATCGTGTGCTTCCGGTCTGTGGCCGAGTACATGTTCGGGCTGCTGAAGGATGCGGCGGAACCGGGTGGCGAAGTCGGGTTTTTCGGCTGAGGCCGCGAAGTCTTTAAAAGACTTCGGTCGCATTCTTTTAAAGAATGCGTGTGCCCAGAGTTGAGGCTTGCCAGAGGCGCATGGCCTCGTTCGTTTCGCGCACATCATGCACGCGCAGGATTTGCACGCCTTGGGCGAGACCGGCGAGAGCGACGGCGATGGAACCCGGCGCGCGGTGGCGGGCCTCTTCTGAGCCACTGAGCGTGCCGATGAAGCGTTTGCGGGAGGCACCCAGAAGGATGGGACAGCCGAGGCCGTGAAAGAGCGCCAGATTTTGCA
>JBCCAJ010000137.1:0-6900 GCA_039814845.1 Pseudomonadota bacterium
AGGGTGACTGGATGTTCTACGGCCACGCCAACGCCGCTCAGACGGCCATTGAGAGCTGGCAGTTGATCGACCTCAGGGCCTTCCGTGCCGGGCTTATCAGGCAGGGCTCACAGGGCCTCAGGTGGGGCAACAAGCGCAATGTGGATGGAACCACGTTCACGTGGTTTGATGCGCGGAGCTTTCCAAGTGACCCGCCGTTGGTGGTCGCGAGGTCAAACCGCGGTGAATGACCGCACCGATCCGACATAACCCTGCTGTTAGAGTAATCTGCGTGATCGCTGTTGCTGGCCGTGTTCCCATCAATATGTCTGGTCTATCTGGCACTCGGGGCACGTCGTCAGTGAAAGGTTTGCGGTCTGTTACGTTGATTACCATGTGCTCATTTATCACCGCTTCTGTACACATTTTATTAACTCATCTTGAGAAATTTAAGCACGGCGTGCATATTCCGCTCAGGATAGGAACCGACGGCAATGCCTTACAACCCAAGCAAAGCGGCGCAAACCATCGCTTATTTTGCCTTACAGCAAGGTCACGCCATCAACGTGTTGAAGGTGACTAAGCTGGTGTACCTGGCAGACAGAGAAAGCGTAAAGCGAAGAGGTCACCCCATCCAAGATGAAGCGCGTGTGTCCATGCCCTTCGGACCTGTGAATTCCGTAACACTAGGCTGGATCAACGGGTCCTATCGCGACGAAACTGGTGAATGGTCGGGCATTTTGAAGGACCGGTCCAACCATCGCGTAGGCGTCACGAATCCAGAATTGACCATCAATGATCTGGACGAATTGTCAGACAGCGAATTGCAGATACTGGAAGATGTTTGGGCAAAATTCGGTCAGATGGATCGCTTTGCATTGGCTGATTGGACCCACGACACCAATAACGTGCCAGAGTGGCAAGACCCCAATGGATCTGCCACACCTATTTCCCTTGAACGCCTTATGGCCGCTGTAGGCTTGGACAGGCCAATAGAACGGGCGCGTGAGATTGAAGGCGTGAACAGCGCGTCCAACATTCTGTCTTCTCTCTGATCCGTGATTTTCGCCAAAGGCACAATGCTGGTTCCGTCCGGCCCTGCGCACAACCCTAATCAAAAACACCTTCATATCGTGTGCAATGACACCTGCGCCTTGGGGTTCAACCTTCTGGTGCCCGTCAGTTCGTTCTATGATGGCTGTGATGTAACGTGTGAACTGGATAAGGGTGATCACCCGTTCCTGAACCACCTGTCTTATGTCTTCTATGCAAAGGCTGGAATTTACCGCGCCAAGCAGATCAGCGCCGGGTTGCAGGCTGGGATTGTAGAGGGGATGCCAGAATTAGCGGACGCGGTTTTTCAGCGGGTTGCCACGGGTTTGTGCGCGTCACCTGATACACCTCGCAAGGTCAAAACATATTTTGGATGCTGATCACATTCATGCGGTTTTATCCGTCCACATAAGAACGTTTGGAACCTCCGGCCTTCTGCCAAAGCCGATATTCGCGCAGAGGCAACGAAGGGCAATTTCGTCCGCGTAGCCGTCCTTCACAGTCTCACAACATCGCTAAGCCCAGTCGTGGTGTACGTGTATCCGTTGATGGGTGAACCGGTGTGGTACCTTTAGTTCAACAAAATTGCCCCAATTCTTCGCTCAAAGGTGGTTCATGGGGTGGATTGGATAAGGTAAATATTTTCTAACGTTCTGGAAAATATGCATTTTATGAGTTTTTATGGTGCTGCTGGGGAGGATTGAACTCCCGACCTCACCCTTACCAAGGGTGCGCTCTACCACTGAGCTACAGCAGCTAAACCGTGGCGGGGTCCTAGACGACAAGAGCCAATCGCGCAAGCCATATCTGGACCGCGAAAAAGCCCTGCGTTAGAACAGGTCATGACAACAGGCAATTCAGGTAAATCAGGCAAAGAGGCCCCAACAGACCGCGAAGATCGGTTGAAGGCCGCGCTGAAGGCCAATATGGCGAAGCGCAAGGCGCAGGCGAAGGCGCGTGAGGCAGCGGGCGATGAACCGGACGATAACGCATAAATGTAAGAGGTAAGGGCAGATGGACGCGATTTTGGTGAAAGGCAACGGGGCGCTGAGCGGCGATATCCCGATTGCGGGGGCGAAGAATGCGTGTTTGACGCTGATGCCCGCGACGCTTCTGAGCGAGGAGCCTCTGACGCTGACCAATGCGCCGTGCCTTTCTGATATTGCCACCATGACGGCCCTTCTGGAAAGTCTGGGCGCAGAGGTGAGCGCGATGCAGGATGGCAAGGTATTGGCTATGTCGTCCAACCAGATCACCAACCATCGCGCCGAATATGACATCGTGCGCAAGATGCGCGCGTCGATCCTGGTGCTGGGGCCGATGCTGGCGCGGGAGGGACACGCGGTTGTGTCTCTGCCGGGTGGCTGTGCCATTGGCGCGCGACCGGTGGATTTGCACCTCAAGGCGCTTGAGGCGATGGGCGCGGAGCTGGAGTTGAAGGAAGGCTATGTGCACGCCCATGCCACTGGCGGGTTGAAGGGCGGGGAGTTTGAGTTTCCGTTCGTGTCCGTGGGGGCCACGGAAAATGCGCTGATGGCTGCGACGTTGGCGAAGGGCACGACGGTGCTTAGGAACGCCGCGCGGGAGCCGGAGATCGTGGATCTGGCGCAGTGTTTGCGGCGGATGGGCGCGCAGATAGAGGGTGAGGGAAGCTCGACCATCACCATTCAGGGTGTGGATCGTCTGAATGGCGCGACGCACCCTGTGGTGCCGGATCGGATTGAGCTTGGCACCTATATGCTGGCCCCTGCGATTTGCGGGGGGGCGGTGACCTGCCTTGGCGGGCGGATGGATTTGGTCGCGTCGTTCGTGGAAAAGCTGCAAGAGGCGGGTGTGAACGTGGAGGAGACCGAGAAGGGTCTGCGCGTATCCCGTGGCAACGAGCGGGTGAAGGCCGTCAATGTGGAGACGGAGCCTTTTCCCGGCTTTCCCACTGATTTGCAGGCGCAGATGATGGCGCTGATGTGCACCGCCGATGGGACGAGCGTGTTGGAAGAGAAGATTTTCGAGAACCGGTTCATGCATGCCCCGGAACTGATGCGAATGGGCGCGCAGATTGATGTGCAGGGCGGGACCGCCACTGTGATGGGTGTTGAGAAGATGAAAGGCGCGCCGGTGATGGCCACGGATTTGCGCGCCTCTGTGTCGCTGATCCTTGCCGGGTTGGCCGCTGAGGGGGAGACGCTGGTAAACCGGGTCTACCATCTGGATCGCGGCTATGAGCGCGTGGAAGAGAAGCTGGGCAACGTTGGTGCTCAAATTGAGCGGGTTCAGGTCTGATGGCAGGGGATGCGTCATTTGAAGACGGGCGGGAGGCGCCGGTACACTTAGGTGCGCTGGACGTCGATGATTTGCAGGTCATTTCGTCGCTCGTGCAGGATGCTGTGCTGCCGATGTCGGAATTGTCATGGCTGCCCAAGGAGCGGCGCTTTGCGCTGTTGGTGAACCGGTTCCGTTGGGAAGATGACGGGCGGGATCGGCACGGGTCGGAGCGGGTGCAGTCGGTGCTGGTCATCGACAATGTACTGCGCGTAGCCAGTCAGGGGATTGAGCGCGGCGAGGCCGATATGATCCTGTCGCTGCTGTCGGTCACGTTTGAGCCGGGCGAGGATGCTGCGGGGCAGGTTCTGCTGACGTTAGCAGGTGATGGCGCGATCCGGCTGCAGGTTGAGGCGCTAGAGGTGACGCTCAAGGACGTAACGCGACCTTACCGCGCGCCCTCTGGGAAAGCGCCGGATCATGGGGCATAAGGCGGCTTCCTGACTGTCTGCGATGAGCTGAGACCATGCCGCAATTTCTGAATGCCAAGGATGCCGGTTTTGAAACGGCCTTTGCCACGCTGCTGAGTGCCAAGCGCGAGGACAGTCCGGATGTGGATGCCACTGTGGCGGCGATCATTGAGGATGTGCGGGCTCGCGGCGACGCAGCGGTTCTGGAACTGACGGCAAAGTTTGACCGGTTGGCGTTGACGCCAGAGACCTTGAGATTCTCGGAGGCCGAGGTTGCGGAGTTGGTCGCGCAGGTATCTGACGAAGAACGCGCGGCGCTGGAACTGGCGGCGGAGCGTATCCGGGCCTATCACGAACGACAGATGCCTCAGGACATGTCTTGGGACGAACCAACTGGCGCCCGGCTTGGTTGGCGATGGACGGCTGTCTCGGCGGCCGGTCTGTACGTGCCGGGGGGGCTCGCGTCTTATCCATCGTCCGTGCTGATGAATGCGATCCCGGCGAAGGTGGCGGGGGTGGAACGGTTGGCCATCGTGGTGCCGACACCGGATGGGGTGGCCAATCCGTTGGTGTTGTTGGCGGCGCAGATCGCAGGCGTGGATGAGATTTACCGCATTGGCGGCGCGCAGGCGGTGGCGGCGCTGGCCTATGGGACGGAAACAATTACGCCGGTGGATAAGATCACCGGGCCGGGCAATGCCTTTGTGGCGGCGGCCAAGCGGCGCGTGTTTGGCAAGGTCGGGATCGACATGATCGCCGGCCCGTCGGAGATTTTGGTCGTGGCGGATGGCGATAACGATCCCGACTGGATCGCGCTTGATATGCTCAGCCAGGCCGAACATGATGAAAGTGCGCAGGCGCTGTTGATCACGACGGATGAGACGTTTGGCGCGCGCGTGGCTGAGGCGATTGAGGCGCGGCTTGAGACGTTGGAGCGGCGGTCCATCGCGGGCGCGTCCTGGCGGGATTTTGGGGCGATCATTACGGTGGCGGATCTGGACGAGGCGGCGCGCCTCACGGATCGGATTGCGCCAGAGCATTTGGAATTATGCGTGGCCGATCCTGTCGCGCTGTCAGAGAATATCACCCATGCAGGAGCCATATTCCTGGGTGCGTGGACGCCTGAGGCCATTGGCGATTACGTCGGTGGGCCGAACCATGTGTTGCCAACGGCGCGGTCCGCCCGGTTTTCATCTGGTCTAAGCGTGATGGATTTCCTCAAACGCACAACGCTGGCGCAGATGACGCCTGAGGCGCTGGGGGCGATTGGGCCTGCAGCGGAGAGGCTGGCAATCTCCGAAAGCCTTGAGGCCCATGGGTTGAGTGTGCGGGCGCGGTTGGAGCGCTTGAACAAGGGCTGAACGGGCTGCTCATCGTTCCCTTTCGGGCGCGCCTCGCGGGGATTGCCCGTCCCCTGCCTGTGCGCTAGGGCTGTCGCACGATAATTTGGATTCCCGCCGATGACCCACATCTGCCATATTGAACTTGATGACGCGAACTTGCCGCCGCCGACGCCCGAGATTGAACAGGAGCGGAAGGTGGCGGTGTTCGACCTGATGGAAAAGAACAGTTTCGCGCTTCCCAAGCGCGATGATCGCGTGGTGCCCGATGGGCCTTATCAGGTTGGTCTGTCGATCCGGGAAAAGCGGCTTGTGTTCGATGTGAAGACCGAAGGCGGCAACCCGGCGGCGGAGTTTCATCTGTCGCTGTCGCCCTTCCGGCAGGTGGTGAAAGACTACTGGTCGATCTGCGAAAGCTATTTCGATGCGGTCAAGAACCTTCCGCCGAGCCAGATTGAGACCATCGATATGGCCCGGCGCGGCATCCACAATGAAGGCGCACGTGTGCTGGAAGAACGGCTGGAGGGTAAAGCCGCCATCGACAATGACACGGCGCGGCGGCTGTTCACCCTTATCTGCGTTCTGCATTTCGGGGGCTGACGGGTGGTGCAAGAGCTTCCTCAATCGGTGCTCTTTTGTTGTGACCACAATGCCGTGCGGTCGCCCATGGCCGAAGGGATTACCAAGCAGCTTTATGGCGCGGACACCTATGTGCAGTCGGCGGGTGTGAAAAGCGATCTGGATATTGATGGATTCTGCATTTCTGTTTGTCAGGAACTGGGGGTGGAACTGGCCCGCCACCGGGCGCGGACCTTTGATGAGATGGAAGAATGGGGCGATGATCTGAGCTCGTTTGACCTCATTGTCGCGCTGAGCCCTGCCAGCCAGCGCCGGGCGCTGGAGTTGACCCGAGTGTTTCATCTGGATGTCCTTTACTGGCCGATCATGGACCCGACGGGCCTGGGTGAGACGCGGGAGGCAAAACTGACTGCTTATCGCCAGACCCGCGATCAGATCATCGGGCAGGTGCAAAGTCTCTGGGGCGAGGGACGCGGATTTCCGGGCGTCGCATGATCCGGCCCAAGATCAGGGTCGAGCGGCTGCAGGGTGACGCGCTGGCCCGTGCACTGCCGGATGTGGCGCGGCTCCGGATCGAAGTGTTTCGAGACTGGCCGTATTTGTATGATGGCGACATGGCCTATGAGGAGGCCTATCTTCAGGTGTATCGAGACACGGATGACGCCATTCTGGTGGCGGCGTTTGACGGGGATGATCTGGTTGGCGCCTCAACTGGCGCGCCCATGGTGGATCATGCAGAGGACTTCGGCGCGGCTTTTGGACGTGAACACCCACAGCTTGATGCGATTTTCTACTGTGCCGAAAGCGTTCTGCTGCCTGCCTATCGCGGGCAGGGGATTGGGCACCGCTTTTTCGACCTGCGGGAGGATCAGGCCCGCGCGCTGGGGCTGAGCCATGCCGCGTTTTGTGCCGTTACGCGGCCAGAAGACCATCCGTTGAGGCCTGCGACCTATCGGCCACTCGACCCGTTTTGGCGCAAACGGGGCTATGCGCCGTTGCCCGGAGTTGTGGCAGAATTTGGATGGAAAGATCTGGACCGGTCCGGCGAAACCCTGCATCCCTTGCAGTTTTGGATGCGATCTTTGTGACAATGGGGCCAAGTTGTGGCAATTGTGGCAAGTTTTGGACACAAACCGGGCATAGATTTTTGAATTAAGGCTTTTTCATGTTAACCACGATTCTCTGGCGTGGGGGCGCTGGATAAGAGTGATTCTTCATGG
>JBCCAJ010000355.1:0-3670 GCA_039814845.1 Pseudomonadota bacterium
CGTCATTTCCCGGGTGACGATGATGGCCGACTGCGTGGGAATATAGCGGCCGCGCATCCACTTTGGGATGTTGTCGGAGCTGTATCCATTGGTGGCCACGATGAACTTTTTGGCTTTAACAGAGCCTGTTTTCGTGCGCAGCGCATATCCCCCGCCCGGCTGCGGTTCCACTCCGGTGACGGCGCTTTCGCCATAGATGGTCGCGCCCGCTGCCTTGGCTGATTTCGCAAGACCGGACGCGTATTTGCGCGGGTTCAGCGCAAAGCCCAGCGGCGTGCGCATCGCCCCGTGAAATGGCCCTTTCAGACCCGATTGCGCCATTTGGTCGGGTGGGATCAACTCCGGCTCCACCCCGTAAAGCGCGCGGGTTTCATCCAAACTGGCCTTGATCTCTTCATAGTCTTTTGGGCGATGGGCCAGCAGGGTTTCCCCATCTGAATGGCGATCCACATCGAGATGCAGCCGATCAATCAGATCGCCCACGAATTCCACGGCCGCGCGTTCGGTGCGAAACCACTTGCGCGCTTCGTCTTCCCCGAACATGGCTTTCATCCCGCCAAAGCCCTTTTTGGATCCGCCCAGACAACAAAATCCGCCATTGCGACCTGATGCACCCCAAAATGGTTGCTGTGCTTCCAGAACGGTGGCTTTCACACCCGCCTCCGCCAGATGCAGCGCGGCGTTGAGCCCGGTGAAGCCTCCGCCGATGATGGCGACATCTGCGGTTTCATTGCTTTGCAATTGTGGCCAGCCACCCAGATCGACCGTGTCGGCGTACCAGCAATCCTCAATCGGGGAACTGGTATAGGCCCCGTCTTCCCAAATACGCGCAAGATCCGCCATCGTGGTCTCCCTGTTGGTCGCGTCCAATGAAAACAGATTTGATCAAAAAAGCCAGAGGTGTGAGTATAGGCGCGTAGCCTCGGGACCTTGCTCATCATGTCACAACCCGCTCACAAATCTGCGCGCACCCCAGCCCCGCCGCCTGCGCATGAAATGATCTACCGCCGTCTGCGGGATATGGTTCTGTTTGGCGATCTGGCGCCGGGGGATGCCGTGACAATTCAGGGCCTTTCACAAGATCTGGATGCTGGGATCACCCCGGTGCGTGAGGCGATCCGCCGGTTGATCGCCGAAGGTGCCTTGGAATTTCAGGGCAATCGCCGTGTCTGCGTGCCGGGCACCACGGCGGACCATATCGAAGAATTTGTCGCCGCGCGGCAGTGGCTTGATATGCAGATGGTGCGCCGTGCGACGCAGCGGGCGGATCAGGCGAACCTGCAGGCGTTGGCTGATATCGACAGTGCGCTCGATCACGCGATCTCAGACAATGACATCCGCGCGTATATGGAGCGGAATTTTCAGTTCCACCAAAGGATCTACCAACTGTCCGACACACCCATTCTTGCGGGCATGGCGGAGGGGCTGTGGCTGCGTTTTGGCCCGATGTTGCGGGTGGTGTGCGCGCGGATCGGTGCATTGGACCTGCCGGATCGGCACAAAGCGATCTTGCGGGCCATGGAAGCGGGCGATGAAGATGCCGCAGCGGATGCCATTTGGGAGGACGTGACCCAAGGCATGGATCAAGCGCGCGCGGCCCTGTCTGAATAGGCGTGCCTAATTGACAGCCGACAATTTGATCATATTGTTGGATCAAGCGGGCAAACCGGCCCGAGTCTCTCAGTCATAGAAAGGTCGCGCCCATGACGATGATCAGCAATCACATGCCCACTGCAGAGTTGCAGGCGCTCGATGCCGCACACCATTTGCACCCGTTCACCCACGGCAATGACTTGGAAAAGAAAGGCGTGCGCGTGATCACGCGGGCGCAGGGCGTGACACTGACCGACAGTGACGGCAATGAGATGCTGGATGCGATGGCAGGGCTGTGGTGCGTGAACCTCGGATACGGCCATCATGAACTGGCCGAGGCGGCGGCGCGGCAGATGAAAGAGCTGCCCTATTACAACACGTTCTTTCAGACGACCCATGTCCCCGCGATTGCACTGTCTGAAAAGCTGGCCAAGCTGACGCCCCATGATCTGAACCATGTATTCTATGCCAGCTCCGGGTCTGAGGCGAATGACACCAACATTCGCATTGTCCGCACCTATTGGGATGAAAAGGGCAAGCCGGAGAAGAAGAAGATCATCAGCCGGGTGAATGCCTATCATGGCTCCTCCATGGGAAGCGCGTCGTTGGGCGGTATGAGTTATATGCACGTGCAGGGTGGTTTGCCGATTGCGGATATTCACCACATCGGACAACCCCATTGGTATGCCGAGGGCGGGGATATGGACCCCGATGAATTCGGCCTGATGCGCGCGCGGGAATTGGAAGAGGCGATCCTGGAACACGGCGAAGATACAGTCGGGGCCTTTATCGGCGAACCGATCCAAGGTGCGGGCGGTGTCATCATCCCGCCCAAGACCTATTGGCCCGAAATTCAGCGCATTTGCCGCAAGTACAACGTGTTGCTCATCGCGGATGAGGTGATCTGTGGCTTTGGGCGGACGGGCAAGTGGTTCGGGTCGGAAACGCTGGATATCAAGCCCGACATGATGACCATCGCGAAGGGGCTCAGCTCAGGCTACGCGCCCATCGGTGGGTCGCTGGTGAATGATGAAATCGCGAGCGTTCTGAACGATTGTGAATTCTCGCACGGCTACACCTATTCCGGCCATCCGGTGTCTTGCGCGGTCGCGCTCGAAAACCTGCGGCTGATGGATGAGGGCGGGATCGTTGACAATGCCTGCACCAACATCGCGCCCTACCTGAAAGAGAAATGGGCGACGCTGGCCGATCATCCTTTGGTGGGGGAGGCTGTCATCGAAGGGCTGATCGGATCCATCGCGTTGACCCCGCATAAGGAAAGCCGCGCGGCCTTTGCCTCTGATAAGGGCACCGTGGGCCTGATGTGTCGGGAGAACTGTTTTGGCAACGGTCTGGTGATGCGCCATGTGGGCGACCGGATGGTGATTTCCCCGCCGTTGATCATCACCAAAGATGAGGTAGATACCATGATCGAACGGGCCGGTGTGGCGCTGGATAAAACCTTTGATCAACTCAAGCGCGACGACATGTTGAAGGCAGCCAACTGATCTTTCTACCGCGCTTGCTTTTTTGAAGGCTGGGCCCTGTTCGGAGTCCGGCCTTTTTCACGTCTTAATAATTTCTATTTACGTTAATTAGAGGATCAGTTAATTAATGGATCATGACAAACCTGATCCTTAAGTTTTCGGCCCTGTCCGATGCCACCCGCCTTAGCGTCGTGGAACGCCTGATGGCGGATGGGGAGTTGCCCGCCGGTGCCCTCGTGGCCCAGGCGGATATGAGCGCGCCCGCCATGTCGCGCCACTTGAAGGTGCTGCGTGAGGCCGGGCTGATCCATCAACGGGTTGAGGGCACCAAACGCCTCTATTCTGTGCGGCCCGAAGCTATGCGGGCGATTGCCGACTGGACCATGGATCACAGGCAGTTCTGGGATGCATCTCTGGATCGTCTGGAGGCGCATTTGGCGCTGAGCCACGAAGGAGATGACACATGACCGACATCCGCATCGAACGGGAATTTGCCGTCTCCCCCGAACGCCTGTTTCAGGCTCTAACAAACGGGAAAGAGACCCTAAGCTGGTTCGGCCCGGAAGGGTCCCGGGTCACGGATGGGCAAA
>JBCCAJ010000254.1:0-4733 GCA_039814845.1 Pseudomonadota bacterium
CGCATTCACTTTCCCGTCAAAATATATCGACAATTGGGGAGGGGTACTATCCTCCAATATTACTGAATAGGGTACCGATGCAGTAGGCTGCTGCTCGGCTCCTACTGCCTGCACCCGGTAGTAGTTTGTACTCAGAGGGGTGTTGTCGGTAAATTCATGAATCGACCAATGGCGCACCAACGTTCCCGGAATCTACGCCATCGGCGACGCCATCGAAGGACCGATGCTAGCGCACAAAGCCGAGGACGAAGGTATGGCCGCAGCAGAGGTCATCGCGGGCAAGCATGGCCACGTAAACTACGGCGTCATCCCCGGTGTGATCTACACCCACCCCGAGGTGGCCAGCGTGGGCAAAACCGAAGAAGAGTTGAAAGATCAAGGCGTTGCCTACAAGATCGGCAAATTCTCTTTCATGGGCAATGGCCGCGCCAAGGCCGTGTTTGCGGGCGATGGTTTTGTCAAGATGATCGTCGACGCCGACACCGATCGCATCCTCGGCGCCCATATCATCGGCCCCATGGCGGGCGATCTGATCCATGAGATTTGCGTCGCAATGGAATTCGGCGCCTCCGCTGAGGACATGGCGCTCACCTGTCACGCCCACCCCACATTCTCAGAGGCCGTGCGCGAAGCCGCACTGGCCTGCGGCGACGGCCCGATACATAGCTGAAACCACAAGGAAAAGCCGGTGAGGTTGGGGTCCTCACCGGCTTGGCCCGATCGCGGCCATTGGGGTTCGGCTGTTGGCGAACTCTCGAACCCTGAATATGAAACGGGCCACGCGACAGCTTCCGTCGCAATTTTCTAAATCTATCTCACCAAAGTGTCTTGGCTGCCCTCGGGGCCCAGCCAGCATCATAGTCCGCGCCGCCTTCGGCGCCATTTGACATGTCCGCCAAAATCTCACCCACGGTGGGCAAACCGTCAGAATCATCACGCGTCCACAACCCGGCCCGCATGGGGGCACGCGCGCATTGGGTGTAGATCTCGCCGATACGGATCACGATCACCGCGGCGGGTAGGCGACCACCTTTGTCAAACCGGGCGCGCAGGTCCTCATCCGCTGTCAACCGCGCCTCACCGTTCAGCCGCACCACTGTGTTCGACCCTGGCACCATGAACATGCATGACACGCGTCCGTCGCTCACGATATTGCGCAGGGAATCCAATCGGTTATTCCCGCGCCAATCGGGCATAGCCAGCGTCTGTTCATCCAGCTCCATCACCACCGGGCCATCATCGCCACGGGGGCTGCCATCGGTCCCAGCCTCCCCCACAGTGGTCATCACGCAAAAGCGCGATGTCATAATCCATTTGCGGTAAAGCGGAGTCAGGCGAGTCGCCACTTTGACGATAGCGGCAGAGGCAGGCGTGCCATACAGCGCCTCAAGGTCTTCAGTGCTTTTGATCCAGTCCATCGATGTCAAATCCCGCTTCCTTCATCAACGCGTCGGAGGCGGTTTCCACCTCCCGCTCCAGCCGTTCCATGAACACCTCACGGTCCAAGCCCGGTTCAATCCTCGGCAGAAATTCAATCACGGCAAGACCCGGCTGCCGCATGATGCCCTTGCGCGGCCAGAAGACTCCCACATTAGTTGCCACTGGCACAACAGGCTGCCCCAACTCTTCATATAGCACGCCCGTCCCCACCTTATAGGGCGCCTTCACCCCTGGCGCGATGCGCGTGCCTTGGGGATAGATGATCAACTGACCGGGATGAGTTTTGCCCTTTGCCACATCATCGACCATCTTCTTGATCGCAGCGGACCGCTTGCCCCGATCCACGGCCACGCAGCCGAGCTTGATCGCGTATTGGCCAAGCACAGGTGTATAAAGGATCTCTCGTTTCATAATGAATTTGCCCGCCGGAATGCAGGTGTAGATCGTGAAAATATCCATGAAAGACTGGTGCTTAGAGGCAATCATCACCTCATCAGCCGGCGGCGTGCCCCGGATTTCATAGCGCAGGCCGACCATCCAACGCGCGCACCACAGCGCATAATGTGCCCAGGTTTGGCATGCGGTGATGGCCCCTCGGCGGCTGAACAGGGCCCAAGGCAAAAAAGCCAGCCCCACGACCGGTATCATCGCGTAAACATTGATCGCGTAGATAAGGGATCGCACCCACTGAACGGCGTCTTTCATGCCATATCCTTTAGCGTCCGGCGTGCCGCAAGTCGGGTCGCGACAAAGGCCACCAAACCCGCGATCAAAGGGATGAAAAGAGGTATAATCCAGTGCCATCCCTGAAAGCCAAGGCCCGTCAGAAACCCGCCCGTGGGCTGGGCAGACGGCATAAGCCACATGGCCAACATGCCCAAGACAGCCCCCAAGGCCCCGCCCAGCACCGCCCGGATAGTAAAGCGCCGCTCAAAGGCCTGTGCGATGTATGAATCCCGCGCGCCCACCAGACGGAGTACCCGTATCACCTGGCTATTGGCCGAGAGTGCGGCATTGGCCGCAAGCGTGATCATCGCCGCCGTGGCCGCACAGATAAGCAGCATGGAAAGCCACCCAAGCCCACGCAGCCGGTCAGCCGCCTGTACCAAAGGCCTGCGCCAACGGGTGTGATCATCCAGAACGGCCCCGGGTGCCTCAGCGGCCAGTCGCAAGCGCAGCCCGGCGGCATCAAACCCTTCTGGCGTTTCCACCACATCAATCAAACGCGGAATGGGCAGGCTGCCCACCGGCAGATCCGGGCCGAACCACGGCTCCAGCAGGGCCTGTTGTTCTTCATCGGTCATGGCCCGGGAGGAAGCGACACCGCGCGTCGTACCTAGGATGTTCAGCACCGCTTCGGTCTGTTCTTCCAACTGCCCGGCTGGGGCGGAAATCCGAATTGTGGAACTGAGCGCAAGTTCAGACCCCCAGCGATCCGCCAGCCGCCCTGCGGCCAGCGACAAAGCCAGCGCAAAAACCGCCAGAAACGCCATGGCAGCCGCCGCAAACCATGTCAGTGTCGCGGTGAACCCGGTGGGCGGTACCACGCGGTCTGCCTGCGCATCGCCAATGGCAAACTCAAGAATATCCGACAGCCGCGACATTACAAATCCGCCCCTGCCAGTTGCAGCCGCCGGTTCGAAATCCGCAAGACGCGCGCCTGCACTTGTGTTTTGACCGACCGGATCAGCGCCAGATCATGGGTCGCGATCATGATCGTCTTGCCCATGCGGTTCAGCTCCAGAAGCAGGGTCATCAACCGCTGTGACATTTCCCAGTCAATGTTGCCCGTAGGTTCATCCGCCAGCACCACATCAGGCGACATGATGACGGCACGGGCCAGTGCGGCGCGCTGCCTCTCCCCGCCCGACAATTCAGGCGGCAAGGCTTTTGCGCGATGTTGAAGGCCAACCCAACTGGTCAGTTCCTTGAGGTTCGCAGCCTCCGCCAGAAGGTCATAACCCGCCACCATCAATGGCAGCGCGATATTGTCATTTACCGACAGATGATCAAGGAACTGGCAATCTTGATGCACCACGCCCACGCGGCGGCGCATATCCGCGATCCCGTCGCGATCCAGCCCCATCACATCCTGATCGAACAGCCGCACCTGGCCTGCCGTCGGAAACAGCGCGCCATAGCAGAGTTTCAGCAAAGTGGTCTTGCCGGACCCGGACGGCCCGGTCAGAAAATGAAACGACCCCGGCTGCAGCTTCAGCGACACCTCGCTCAGAAGCTCCCCCCCGCCGTAGTTATAGGCCACATTGTCTAGCTCGATCACCGGATGACCCTTCACAGACCTTTCAGGCTTCATGCCCGATGGGTGCGCTTAGCGCAATGTCCGTGATGCAATGTAATCAGGAGCGCCACAATTGCGGGTGGATTTGGCCCCATGCCCGCCAATTTGCTTTGCCTGTCCGAAATTTGGGGGTACATCTGGGGCGTGAACAGCCCGAATTGGGGTTGAGCAGGCAACAGGTGTCCAAATGAGGCTGATCTGCCCGAACTGCGCGGCACAGTACGAAGTGCCCGAGGACGTGATCCCCGAAGGCGGTCGGGATGTGCAATGCTCGGCCTGTGGCGACACTTGGTTTCAGCTCCATCCCAGCCACCCCGATTACAAACCCGCCTATGATACCGATGCCCCGGAAGACGATTTCGACGAGACGGAAGAGGTTGAGGCCGCTGCGGAGGAAGTGAGGGAGAGCTACTCTGAGCCTGATCCGGATTATGACGATCCGACGGAGGGTTTTCATGACGATGACGCCCCACGCGCACCGGCCACCCGACAGGAGCTGTCGGAAGATGTGGCGAACGTCCTGCGTGAGGAAGCCCAGCGCGAAACGCAAGCGCGGGAGGCCGACCGGGGCGGTCTGGAAACCCAACCTGATCTGGGTCTGTCAGAAGGTGATGATGCAGAACACCGCACCCGTCAGGCGCAGGCCCGCATGGCGCGACTGCGCGGTTTTGATGAAGGGTTGAATGAGCCGGTCTCGGACCTCGTCCAAGCCCCCGATCCCGATGCCCCACCGCAAGAGCCAGAGATTGACCTGGGCACACGGGCCAACCTGCTGCCCGAAGTGGAAGATGTGGACCAAAGGATCGAAGCCCAAAGTGAAGGCGGGGCAGAGGCATCGGCCGCGCGTGACGGCAGCCGTGTGGCGACCGAAAAGGACCCTCGCAGCGGCTTTGCCCGCGGGATGCGGTTGTCGATCCTGCTCTTTGTTTTGGGCGCCGCGCTCTATCTCTTTGCACCGCAACTCAGCGCTTCGGTTCCTGCATTACAGGCGCCG
>JBCCAJ010000296.1:0-4231 GCA_039814845.1 Pseudomonadota bacterium
CAGCAGACTTCAGGTGTCTTCGTTGGCCCGCTGAAACCCTTGCTCAATCGCCTCGCGCAGGCGTTTTTCGAGGGTTCGCTGTTTGGCTTGCGAGTAGAATTTCAGTCCGAACATGTCCTTGACGTAAAACGCATCCACCACCTGTTCCCCATAGGTCGCGATCACTGCGGAGTTCACATAGACATTGGCGGCCCCAAACGCGCGGCTGAGATCGTAAAGAAGGCCGGGGCGGTCGCGGGTGTCGACCTCAATGATGGTGTAGATCTCGGACCCTTCATTGTCGAAGGTGATATGGGTAGGAACGCGGAAGGCGGCCTCACGCTTTTTGATCTTGTCGCGGGATTTGATCGCCTCGCGGGCCACAACCTCACCCTTCAGCGTTTTCTCAATCATAGAGCGCAGGCGGGGCAGGCGGGCGGCTTCGAACTGGTTGCCATCGGCGTCTTGCACCCAGAAGGCCGCTGTCGCAAAGCCATCGGCAGAGGTGTAGGTGCGCGCATCGACAACATTGGCACCCACCAGCGCCAGTGCACCCGCAAGTCGGGAAAAGATGCCCGGGTGATCAGCCAGCGCAAAACACGCACGGGTCGCGTCGCGATCATCATCAGGGTGCAGGTCGATGCCGATTTCATCGTCCTTGAGATCGCGCAAAAGCTTGGCAAACACCACATGCGCGGTGACGTGCAGGCCTTGCCAGTAGGGCGGGTAGTGTCGCGCGGTCTCTGCCTTGAGATCCCGGGTGGGCCAATCGGACAGTGCCGCCCGCAGGTTGCGCTTGGCGTCCGATCCACGTTGTTCGCGGTTCAGGTCTTCCAACCCGCTTTCCATGGCGCGACGGGTCTGGCGGTAGAGCGCGCGGATGAGCGAGGCTTTCCAGTTGTTCCACGTGGTCGGCCCCACGCCGCGAATGTCGCAAACCGTCAGCACACAAAGCAGATCAAGACGTTCTTGTGTCTGCACCGCCTTGGCAAAATCGCGCACGGTACGCGGGTCGGCGATGTCGCGTTTCTGGGCCATGTCTGACATCAGCAAATGGTAGCGCACCAGCCATTCGACCGTGTCCACTTCTTTGGGTTTTAACCCCAACCGCGTGGCCACCTTGCGCGCCATACGGGCACCGAGGATTGAATGATCCTCATCCCGGCCCTTGCCGATATCATGCAGTAAAAGTGCCACATAAAGCACGCGGCGGTTCACGCCTTCGTCGAGGATGGACGAGGCGACAGGCAGTTCTTCAATCAGTTCACGCCGTTCAATGCGGTCAAGCTGACTGATGCATTGGATGATATGTTCGTCCACCGTATAGCTGTGATACATGTTGTACTGCATCATCGCGCGGATCGGTTCCCATTCGGGGATGAAGGTGGACAGCACGCCCAATTCATTCATCCGCCGCAGCGCGCGGGCGGGGGCGCCGTGTTTGAGCAGCAGTTGCAAGAACAGCTTTTGGGTTTCGGGATTGCCCCTGAAATCGTCATCGATCAGATCGAGATTGGCCGTCACAAGACGCATCGCATCGGGGTGAATGAGAAGCCCGGTGCGCAACCCTTCGTCAAAGAGCCGCAACAGGTTCAACCGGTCAGACAGAAACGCTTTGTCATCCGCCACCGCCAGTCGGCCGTGCACCTCTTCATAGCCGTCCGCCATCTTGCGTTTGCGTTTGAACAGCCGTTGCAGGATCGGCTCTGACTTCACATGGGCGGCTTCCAGTTTAGTCAGGAAGATGCGGGTCAGGTCGCCCACGGCGGTTGCGTGGCGGAAGTATTCTTGCATGAAGACCTCAACCGCCCGTTGGCCACCCGTGGCCGTGTATCCCATGCGCTCGGCCACCTCGACTTGCAGATCAAAGGTCAACTGTTCGGCGGCGCGACCCGTGGTCAGGTGCAGATGACAGCGCGTGGCCCATAGGAAGTTTTCCGCTGCGGCGAAGCGATCAAACTCCTCTTCCGTCAACATCCCATGGGCTACCAAATCGCGGACGTGATCCACTTGATAAAGATACTTGGCGATCCAGAAGAGAGATTGCAGATCGCGCAAGCCGCCTTTGCCCTCTTTCACATTAGGCTCCACCATATAGCGCTCGCCCTGCTTGATGTGGCGTGCGTCACGCTCTTCCAACTTGGCCTCGATGAATTCGCGCGCGGTACCCTCAAACAGGTCGCTGCGCAGTCTGTCGCGCAGGGTCTCAGCCAGTGGGGCATCGCCAAAGATAAAACGGTTTTCCAAAAGAGCTGTGCGGATGGTGAAATCATCCCCCGCTAGGCGGATGCATTCTTTGACCGTGCGGCTCGCATGGCCGATTTTCAGTTTCAGATCCCACAGGATGTAGAGTGTGGTTTCAATGACGCTTTCGGCCCAGGGGGTGATTTTATAGGGCGTCAGAAAGAGCAGATCCACATCGCTTTGTGGTGCCATTTCGCCCCGGCCATAGCCCCCCACGGCGAAGGCCGCGATGCGTTCGCTGTCGGTGGGGGTGGACAGCGGGTGCACGGTTTCCGTGGCGTAGCGCAGCACGGTTTGCACCAGACAATCGGTGAGCCAGCTGTAGGACCGTGTGGTGGCAAAGGCGGCCATGGGGCTGGCGCCAAGCGCTTCGGCGATGGCGGTGCGGCCGGTCTTTTGAGCTGTCTTAAGAATATCGACCACGCGTGTGCGGGTTTCAGGGTTTTTGGGATCACCGTCCGTCAGGGCGGCGGTGATCGCGTCAGACACGGCCCTTACATTGAAAATCTGTTCTGCGTCGCAGATCAGGTTGTCAGGCTGCGGAAGTGCATCTTTCATGGGCTTAGAACCCGGGTGCCCCGAAGCTTGTGGGTGCGGGGCTGATTACGACGACCTGTTTTTCTTCAATGGTCGCCACGGCGAGCGCGCGTTCGTTGGTACCATCCGGCAAGAAGCGGAAGACCCCGTTTACGCCCTGAAAGCCCGCAGGTTGCGTGATCGATGCGATGGTCAAGGCATTCGACTGCCCAGAGCTGACCAAAGCGCCCACGGCTGCAATCCCATCATAGGCAAGCCCGGCCAAAGCGTGCGGCGGGTTGCCATAGGCGGCCTGATACCGGGTTTGAAACTGAGCATTGCGCTGGGGGTCGGGCAGGGCGAACCAGCCACCCTGCACGCCCGGCAGTTCCAACGTCTGCGGCGGTGTGTCCCAGCGGGCCAGGCCGATATACTGTGTCTCAGCGGGGTCGACGCCGGCCTCGGGCAGAAGTTGCGAAAACAAGGGCAGCGCACCCGCTGTGTTGGCGGTAAAGAAAATTGCGTTGGCCTGATTGGTTTCCGCCGTATCGCGTATACTGGGAATGGCGTTGATCACGGCCTGCTGAGAAAACTCATGGGCCACATTCCCCGCCGAGAGAGCGCCATTGGCGGCAATCGCGCGGTCAATCGCAACTTTACCCACGCGGCCCGTCTGATTGTTGGCATAAACGGTCATCACGCGGCTTTTGCCTTGGCTTGCAGCGTAGCTGACCAACCTGTTGGCGGTGCTGTCGAAAGTCTGGCCCAGAACGAAAAGGTTGCCGCCCGCGATGGCTGCGTTGTTGGAAAAGGCCAGAACATTAACCCCGCGCCCGGCGGCTGCCTGGGCCGCGGCGGTGGCGCTTTCACCGCGCAGGGGGCCGATGATTATTTTTGCCCCGTCGCCCACGGCTTGGGCTGCGGCCTCTTGGGCTTTTCCCGGGTTGCCCGCGGTGGGGTAGACGCGCAGATCAATCTGCACGCCCGACAGATCAGACACAGCAAGCCGTGCGGCGTTTTCCAGATCCTGCGCCAGGCGTTGTTCGTTGGTATCCGCCGAGCCCTGAGGCACAAGCAAGGCCACTGGCACCGCCGCCCGTGTGTTGATCGAAGGGCCGGAGCCGCCAAGGCCGATGCCTGTCTGGCACGCAGCCAAGATCGCCATCGCAGGCACGATCAAAAGCCAGGCTGCGAACTTGCGAAGGCGATGGGTTTGGGCAAACATGAGGGGTGCTCCGGATAGTCTTGTTCTGACGTTTTATACGACAAAGGGCAGGCCCCGCGTAAGGTGGCGCGACTATAAACGTCATGGAGGAGGGGTCCAGTGGGGAATGAAAAGCCGGTGACACTGGCGTCAGGGCTGTATTTGGTGGCCACGCCCATTGGGGCTGCGCGCGATATCACGCTGAAGGCGCTGGATATTCTGGGGGCGGCGGATGTGTTGGCGGCCGAGGACACCCGGACCCTGCGCAAATTGATGGATATTCATGGG
>JBCCAJ010000515.1:0-1754 GCA_039814845.1 Pseudomonadota bacterium
ATTGGCGAACCCTTCGATCACGTCACCGGCGGCATCCGTGCCAGTATGGCCTTGCCCGATGATGAGCTTCGTAGATGACACGTTGAGCGACAGCCGCAGCACGAGTGACGCGAGCAAAATGGTGGGGAAAGCAGAAAAATCCAGCGGTCTTTCGATGAAGAGCGTCACGGTGAAAATCAAGATCGCCAGCGCGAAGGACGTCGCCAGCCCTACATCCAACACCCATGCAGGCATTGGCAGGATCATCATGACAATGACCGCCATCAGCGCGAGCGCCAAAAGCACTGTCGGCTGAAAAACATTTTTTATAGAGAACCCGTTCATGGCTGCGCCACCGGGTTGAGTGTGATGAGGGCCGGGCGCGCGGCGGATGTGTTGGGCACCAGTGAGCCCATGCCACCGGCTTGCGCGCCGGGCTGAAGCAGGGGGTAAAGATTGACGCGGGGCTTTTGCCTTATGACCTGGGGGATTGAATCTGTTACGGTTTCGGCTGCTGCCACGCGGGGTGGGGCGGCGGTGTTACCGGATGTATCAAGGCGCGCGCGAATGCGGTCAAACCGGGTGCGGTAGCGGTTGGCGTATTTGGGTGTGCGAGAATGGTAGGCACCCGCAGCGGCAGACCAATCGCCGGTTTCTGCGAAAAGTTCGGACAAAAACCGCGCGGCATAACGGGCGTTGGTGAGCGGGTCAAACATCGCCTCGATAGACGTGAAATGCTGGCCGTGCCAGCGGTAGTTGATCTGAAAGCAACCCACGTCATAGCTGCGTGCGCCGCGGGCATGGTGTTTGGCGACGTAGTCTTCGGCCGCGCCCCGGCTATCAAACCAGTGGCCTGCACCTTCCATATTCACGGTCCAGGGCCACGGGGTCAGGCGGCCGCCCTGGTTGCGACCGGTTTCCGTACGGGTGATAGCCTTCATCACCGAGATGGGCACGCCGCGTTCCTGCGCGGCCTGATGCGCGACAAGGTCGCAAATGCCGCTATAGGCGTTGGCCGCCGACGGGTTCGGTTTTGTAAAGATTAGGATGCAGGTGAGCAGGCCAATGATCATGGCCCACCTCCTGTGTTGGCAGGGGATTGCCCCTGCCATTTGCAGCAAAACTGGCTTTTGCACAGTTTGATCTCCGCGCGTTGCGGGCATTCTGCCCCGGTGGCTACAGTCTACGTCCGGAGCCCTTACGATTCGGTAATCATGAGATGGATTTCCTGTGTGCAGAAGAGCGTGCCTCTGCCGGGAAACTTTGCAGGGCAGCCTACTTGGTGCGTTACTGCTCTGACCCGTCGGGAAGGGCCGTGCCGGAAAGCAACGCTTCGATTTCTGCACGCATGGATTGGCTATCCTCAATCATTGCGGAGTTGCGGGCGAGGACCTGTTGCACCTCAACGTTTTCTGTGGACGCCGGGGCGGTTTGGCGATCGGCCACGGCGGCAATCACGGGATCAGAAGACCTTTGCAAGGCAGTCCAGTTGCCGTCCAGAAATGCCTGCCGCTGGGCATCTTCTTCTGCGTTTAACTCTGTATAAATCTCTTGCGCGACGCTGTGTTCTCCCGACAGGCTGCGCACGCGCGCGATGATTTCCAAAATGTCTTGGCCCGTTTCGCCCAAAACCTCCAGCTCTGCCTGGCGCGGTCGGTCTTGCATAAGCGCAATTTCTGCTCGAATGAGTTTTCGGGTGCGCTCGGCTTCCCCCTGGGCCAAGGGGGCAACGAATGCGCCGGCCTGATCGGGAAAGCCCAGCGCCAGCAGGCGGG
>JBCCAJ010000429.1:0-2853 GCA_039814845.1 Pseudomonadota bacterium
ATCCGGCATGGCCGACCTGCAATCCGGAGAAGCCCTTGCCATCCGCGTCATAGACGGTAAGCGTGGCCGCATGGCGACGGAGGTGTGCGGATGGGAAAGCGCGGTCAAGGACGAAGACTGACCCTTTGGCTGGTGGCGCTGCTGGCGTTGCCTGGGGTGGGTCACGCGGCGTGTCGCGATGATGCGGTTCAGGTCAAGGGCGGCTGGGGACAGGCGCAATTCACCGTGGATGTGGCCGATGAACCGGCAGAACGGTCCCAGGGTTTGATGCATGTGGAAAGCATGGCCCAAAGCGCGGGCATGCTCTTTGTTTATGAACAGCCGGAAACGGCACGGTTCTGGATGAAGAACACGCTCATCTCGCTCGACATGATCTTCGCGGATGCGACCGGTACGGTGCGGAAGGTGCATAAGAACGCCGAGCCCTTGTCGGAAAGCCTGATCTTCGGCGGACAGGACGTTCAGTATGTGCTTGAGGTTAATGGCGGCGTGGCCGCGCGGTTCGGGATTGGGCCGGGCGACGTGCTGCGCCATCCGCTGATCGGACAGGGGGCGGCGGCCTGGCCCTGCTGATTGAGGGCAGACCGAAGTCTTTCAAAGACTTCGATCGCATTCTTTTAAAGAATGCGTGGGCTGCGACCACGAAAGCCTTTTCAACGCCGCAAATCCTCGCTACACGGGCACACGGTCCGGGGCGTGGCGCAGTCTGGTAGCGCACCTGTTTTGGGTACAGGGGGTCGTGAGTTCGAATCTCGCCGCCCCGACCACTTTCATTTAACTTAAAATTTGCGGGCTTTGACCCATGGGCTTATCTGCCACGATTCATTCTCCCTTTACGCCATGTCGCTACTTTTCAGGCGACAAAGCTTGGTTTCGCGGGCTAACGTGTTCAAAAAAGAGCAGAAAAAGAATTGGGTGCAGGCGATGACGCCGTTTCAATTGGAGCGCAGTGTTCACGAGGGTGAACACGATGACCTAGTGGGCGTGGCCAGCGGCACATTGGTGTCCACGCAGGACGGGGATCTTCCGGTTGAGTTTCTGGGCGTTGGCGACCGGGTGGAGACACTCAATGGCACATTGGCCACGGTCCGCCACATCGCCGTGCACAAACGAACCTGCCGCATGGTGCATGTCTCTTCGGGGTCTTTCAGTCTGGACGGGCTGTTTGACGCGATCAGCTTACCGCCGAGCCAACCTATTCTGGTCGAAGACTGGCGCGCGCGGTTTATCTTTGGCAGGCCCAAAGTGATTGTGGCGGTGGAGAGGTTGGTGGATCATCAATTCGTCCGGCGTCAGAACCTTCGGGATGTCGATGTGTTCCACCTCTTTTTTGACAAGCCGGAATTGGTCTTTGTCGGCGGGGTGTATCTGGCGTTGCCTGGTGTCGATATGTCGGCGCAAAAAATCCCATCTGGTGGTGCAGGCGGCCGGGCATCATTGATGTAGCCCTTGCGGCGCTATCGCTGCGTGACCCCATATCTTGTGTCGCACAGGAAGTTTGCATGTGCAGAATTGCGCAAACCAGACCTCCTGCGCGGATGCCGTCGTGCCCGGAAGGCAACAATCGGTAAAATCCATCACGCGGACGCCCCGGGGAACCTAGGGGCAAAATTTTTTTTTGCCCCGCCGGAACGCCCCGAAGAGGCGGTCAGACCCGTGTGGATATGTGCAAACTTGATCACTGCGTGCTTCAGGAAAAGGGCATAAACCTGCCGGTTTCAAAGAAGTTTTAGACTTGGTGCTCACTTGGATTTTGAAATGTAACAATTTGATGAATCACTGCCGCGTGTGTCGGCCCATCGCCGGGGTCCTTCGTCAATGTTTTTTTCCTGAAAATTCCCAAAAAAAGTGTTTGACGGTCTATGGTGCGATACGTCAGGTTGTGGGTCACGGTCGACACGCCACAACATATAGTGGCGACGGCTGATCAAGGCAGGGTCAACCCGAAAGTATAACAAATACTGAGGAAAGACACATGTGCCTCCGCTTTGGAACACGCAGCGGACGGAATGTGGGTATCGCTGTCGAACTGTTGGGCGGGCTCGGAACATAACCGGGCTCAGGATTTAGACGCTGGTACACGGGGCACAGCACATGAAAATTGAAAGAAAGTTCACGAAGGCAGGACAGGACGCCTACGCCGAGATCGAATTCACCACGACGACGTCGGAAATTCGCAACCCGGACGGCACGATCGTGTTCAAGCTCGACAATGTCGAAGTGCCCAAAAGCTGGAGCCAGGTGGCAAGCGACGTCATTGCACAAAAGTATTTCCGCAAAGCCGGTGTGCCCGCCAAATTGAAGAAGGTGAAGGAAGAGGGCGTGCCCGAGTTCCTGTGGCGGTCTGCCCCGGCGTCCAAGACGACAGAGACCATCGGAGAGACGTCCTCCAGGCAGGTGTTTGACCGCTTGGCGGGCGCCTGGGCCTATTGGGGCTGGAAGGGCGGTTACTTCACGAATGAAGGCGATGCACGCGCCTACTACGATGAGATGCGGTTCATGCTGGCGCGCCAAATGGCAGCGCCCAACTCCCCTCAGTGGTTCAATACGGGCCTGCACTGGGCCTATGGCATCGACGGCCCCGGCCAGGGCCACTATTACGTGGATTTTGAAAGCGGTGAGCTGACCAAGTCGGCCTCCGCCTATGAGCATCCGCAACCCCATGCATGTTTTATTCAGTCTGTCGCAGATGATCTGGTGGGCGACGGCGGGATCATGGACCTGTGGGTGCGCGAAGCCCGGCTCTTTAAATACGGATCCGGGACCGGCACGAACTTCTCCTCCCTGCGTGCCGACGGGGAAGCCCTTTCTGGTGGGGGCAAATCATCTGGCCTCATGGGTTTCCTCAAAATC
>JBCCAJ010000081.1:0-9003 GCA_039814845.1 Pseudomonadota bacterium
CAGTATGACCAACCCCATGATCAACCCCGGTGCGGCCACCAATATCGATGCCAGCCTCGGGCCATGGGTCCAAAGCAGCGGTACCACCGTCAACATCACCGGCTCCGGCCGGATCGAGGATGTGGCGCTCTCCACCTCTGGCGGGACGGCGCTGAATTTCACCGGATCGGGCACCCATAGCTTCGTGATGAACGACGTATCCGCCGAGAGAACGTCGGCGGGGGGCTATGCCGTCAATTTCGGGCCCACGACCGGCACATTCACCGTCACCGGCAGCGGCAATGCCATCACGGGCACAAATGGCGCGGCGGGCATACGAATGACACAGAACACAGCCATTGGGGCTGCGGGTCTGAGCTTTGGCGGCGTTACCCTGACGGGCACCACATCCCTTGACGGTGTGTCAATGAACAGGGTGGCGGGCCCTGGCATCATCAACTTTGGCAATGTGTCTATCGCCGACGCGGGCAACACGTTCATCAACCTCGATTCCGTGGCTGCCGAATATGTCTTTGGCGATGTGACAATCAATCAGCTCGGATCGCTTGGGATCAGCATCAATGGCGCTGGCGTGCAGACCACCGGCACCTTCGGCACAGTGACGATCAACAACTCCACCTTTTCGACCGGCGCGGCGTTCTTGATCAACAACATGGTCACGGCGGGCAGCACGTTGACTGTAGCCGCCACAAACATCAACGGCGGCGGTATGGCGCAATCCGGGATTTCGGCCACAAACAATGATGGCGCGACCATCAACATCATGGGCGGGTCGATTTCAAACGTGAGGAACTATGCCATCGATATCTCGGACAGCGCCGGGTCTTTCACCTATGCCGGGTCAATTTCGAACGCCGCCCTCCCCGGGGGGGCTGTTTCAATCGACCGCGGCGAATCCGGGGCCATAAACACCTTTAGCGGGAATATTACCTATCTGGGCACCGCGAACGGCATTCAGGTGCATAATTCTGTCGGCACAACCACAAACTTCACGGGCCAGTCGATCGTTTTGCAAGCCGTAACCGCGCCCAGCGCCGTGTCGCTGCTCAATAATTCCGGGGGAACGGTCACCAATTTCGCACCGGCTGCGGGCGGGGTTGGACTGGACATTGAAACCTCTTCGTTCAGCGCGGCCTTCTTTGCCAGCAACGGCGGCACGGTCACTGTGCAGGGCACAGGCAACTCGATCACAGGAAACCTGGGCAGCGGGGCTTCCGTCGATATCTCAAACACTGCGATCGGCGCGGCGGGCGTGGCATTTGACAGTATCGTCCGGGGGGGCACCATATTTGGCTCCGCCATCGACCTTGATACCGTAGCGGGCCCGGGCGTGATCAATCTTGGCGATGTGACCATCTTGGAGGTGCGTGGGGCCGCCACGATCAGCCTAAATGACGTGGCGGCGGAATATGTCTTTGGCGATGTGAGGATCCTAAGCCGCCAGGACGCAGGGATCTCAATCAACGCCGATGGCGGCGGCGTGGGCGTGCAACAGACCGGCACATTCGGCAATGTCGAGATCTTCAACGCGGGCGGTTTCCCCGGAGACGCACTTGAAATTCAAAACATCACTGCAGCGGGCAGCACGATCAATATCGCCTCGGTCGATATTGACGCAAACAGTTTTACCGGGCGGGGTGTTTCGGCCACGAACAATGACGGGGCCACCATCAACATCATGGGCGGGTCGATCACCAATAGGTTCGGAGATGCCATTGTGATTAGCAACAGCGCGGGCACATTCTCCTATGCGGGCACGATCGACCACAGGGACCCCATCCCCGGGGTCGCAGACGGGGGCGCAGTGCGCGTCGAAATGGGCGAAACGGGGGCGGTGAATACGTTCAGCGGCGATATCACCAGCAACAGTTCAACCACGGCCATCCAGCTTGAAAACAATGTTGGGACGACCACAAACTTCACGGGCCAAAGCATCAGCCTGACGATGTCGGGCGCTGCAGATGGCGTGCTGCTGCAAAACAATACCGGCGGCTCGGTCACCAATTTCGCCCCCATGGCGGGTGGCGACGGGCTGGATATTGTCGTGAACGGCACAGGCACAGGGTTCAACGCCTCAAACGGCGGCACGGTGACGGTGCAGGGCACCGGAAACTCAATCGATGCGACGAGCGGCGCCACGGCGCTGAACATCACCAACACCACCATCGGCGCGGCGGGCGTGACGTTTGATTCCATCGCGCAGAACGGCGGCGCCACGGCGATCACGCTCAATAATTCCGGCAGCGGGGCGTTTACCGTGCGCGGCGATGGCACGTCGGCCACCACGCGCGGCGGCAATGGGTCGGGCGGCACAATCACCAACATCAACGGGGACGCGATCGTTCTGACTAACGCACAGAACATCAATCTGGCGCATATGTCGGTCACGAACTCGAACAGGATGGGGATTTTAGGCTTTGTGGTGAACGGTCTCACGCTGGATGGTATGACGATCAGCAATCTCGGGGATGACAGCGCTGAAGGCGGGATGTTTATCTCCAACGCCTCTGGTGTTTTCGATTTTTCACAGCTGCTGATGGAGGATAATTTTAGTCCTCACATCCTTATACAGCAACTCTCCTCTAGCGCAGCGTTGACCGCGTTCACCCTTGATGACAGCCTGTTACAGTATTCAAACCCGCCTAACGCAGGGTTCAGAGAAGCTGTCCGCTTTAGGGTCGGCGCGTTTGGCGTGAACACCGGGGCGGTGACAATCCAGAATTCAACCTTTGCGGGAACAGCGGGCCGCGCGGTGTCTATCTCTACATTCGCAGACGGCTCTATCGCCTCTACCACCGTAGATAACAACATCATCACCGGAAATGCCGCGGGCGGCGCGGTCCAAGGGATCCTTGTCACGCATACATCCTCTTTTTCCGGCACGAACGACATTTTTATCACCAACAACAACATCCAAAACGTAACGTCGGATTCCATCTACATCCTCGGGACGCGCCTTGACCCCTCTGCGCGCATCAATGCAACCATTTCGGGCAACATCATCGGAACGGCTGGCGTCGCGGGGTCAGCCGGCCTCACCCCGATCTCCTTTGAGGTTGAAGGCAACGACGCGGCAACAGGCGGGATGGTGACCACGCTGATCACGGGGAACACCATTCAGGAATTCACCAATATCGGCATTGATTTTGATGCCACGTTAGGCACCCGCCAAATCGCCACGCTGAACGCAACCCTCTCTGGCAACACGATCGCGTCGACGAACGCTTCGGCCGTGGCGTCGGTGAATGTGCTGGCGGACAATGCCAACACCGTCTGTATCGACATCGGCGGTGCGGGCGCTTTGTCAAACACGCTGAACAGCCCCTCCGCAGCCTCTGGCGATTTCGCCATCGACGTCACAGGCGGCGCCGTCGTCAACATTGACGGCTACACCGGCGCGGCCAATGACGCCTCGGCAATCAACAGTTTTGTCGGCAGCCAGAATGCGATTGCCGTCGCGGGCACGCATGACTTCACAGGCGGTACGGCCCAGGGTGGCGGGGATTGCCCGATCCCATAAATGCCGTCTGCGGCGGTCTGAGTATCGAAGACCATGACAGCCCTCGAACTTTTAACCTTAGGCAAACAGCCTTTCGCAGGCATCCGGTCTACAGGCGCCAAGCGCGCAATGCTCTGTGTATGTGTCCCACAATAGAGAGTTCAGCACCGCATGTTCCTGAGGCCCCACAATCATCGCAGCATTCGTGTTCATATTCGCCGGCTCCACCAAAGCGGATGGGGTGGATGGCTTCTGCTTCAATCGGCGTCGCAATGCGCCATAGTGCAGGTGTCAAAATCTGTTTATGGGAGGAGCCAGCCCCTACAAGTTACCACAATTGGCGTTGATCCACTGACCGGCAGTTGATTGCACGGCAATCAATGAGAGGTTGGCCAAAAACGTTTTCCAAGTTCACGAGATCACATCCCACCAGGAAGTGGTATTCAACAAGCCGCTGCGGCGGGCGCAGCTTCCGTCGTTCCTTGCGAAGTTGGAGCCCTGCGTCATCGGTATGGAATCCTGCAGCAGCGCCCATCACTGGGCTCGGGAACTTACTGCGTTAGGGCACGAGGTTCGCTTGATCCCACCGATGTATGTGAAGCCATACGTCAAACGGGAGAAGTCGGATGCCATTGATGCGGAGGCTATCTGCGAAGCTGTGACACGTCCGACCATGCGCTTTGTCGCGATCAAAACGGTGGAGCAGCAATCGTTGTTATCCTTGCACCGGGCGCGTGATCTTCTGGTGCGCCAGAGAACGCAACTCATCAACAATCTGCGTGGTTTGGTTGCCGAGTTTGGCATCTTTATCCCACGAGGCCTCGCCCGGGTAATTGGTTTTGCCGAAGACATCACACACGGTGAAGTTCTCGATCTCCCCGACATTGCCAATGGGGTGATCCATAATCTGTGCGCGCAACTCATGGCTCTGCATAAACGGATCCGTTGGTACGAAGATCGTGTCAAACAAGTCGCCAAAGAGGATGCGCCTGTATGCCTTTTGCGCACGATCCCCCCTCTCGCGCATTTTCAATGCGCGGCCGGGCAGCGGGTGTTGGTGCGGTGACGGCCTCAGCAATCATCGCCAGTATTGGAGATGGGCATCAGTTCCGAAACGGTCGGGAGTTTGCTGCCTGGCTGGGCCTGACGCGGGCGAATAAGTCTAGCGGCGGCAAGGAAAAGCTGGGACGGATCACCAAGATGGGCGACCAGTATTTACGGTCGTTGCTCGGCGTGGGCATGACATCGTTGGTCCGACAAATACGATCCCACCCCGAGCGAGCCAGCACATGGCTGACATCCTTGCTCGAACGCAAAGCCGCCCGTGTCGCAACTGTCGCAATGGCAAACAAGACCGCCCGGATCGTCTGGGCGGTGCTTACCCGCAACGAACCCTACAGCCCACGTACTGCCGTCTGAAACGAAAGGAACAAAGAGTTAGCAAGACCCGCGAGAGGATGGTGCATAAGTCTGCCGCCAAAACCAAGAAACTCCGCCGAATGGCGCGGGCATCATAGCCCGTAGCGCTGATAGGAACTTGGTTTGCGGAACCCATCAGGGCCAGCGGTCAAAAGCCGCGCAAACAGGCCCCTCTCAGCGATTGCCAGGCAATCGCCTGCCGGCAACGGAAACACATGACTGCTTCTGACAAATGCATAAATCAGATCAAAAATGTCTTGCTGTGCAGGGGCCATCCACACACGCCATTCGATGCAGGGCGTGTCAGGCTGAGCAAGCTTCATAACCCACCGCAAACCGACAAATCCCGCAGCGCTGAAAATCCTGCTCGACAAGGGCCGCACCGGGGCGGTTAATGCGCCCATGGCACCCGCGAAACAAAACCCCCTGATCGGCATTTTCTGGATGCTGCTGACAGGCGTGTGCTTTGTGGTTGTGACGGCGCTTGTGAAGCTTTTGGGCACCCGTATCCCGGCGCCGGAGGCGGCGTTTCTGCGTTACGCGTTGGGCCTTGTGTTCCTCCTACCGTTCCTGGGTACGCTGCGGCACATCAACCTGGATCGCGCCACATGGCGACTGTTCGGTTGGCGCGGGTTGGCCCATACGCTGGCCGTGACGCTTTGGTTCTATTCCATGGCGCGCATTCCCATCGCGGACGTGACGGCGATGAATTACCTCTCGCCGATCTATGTCACGCTGGGGGCAGCACTTTTCTTGGGCGAACGGCTGGCCATGCGGCGCATCCTCGCGGTGCTGGCCGCGCTGTTGGGCGCGCTGATTATCCTCAGGCCCGGATTTAGGGAACTGGATACGGGCCATTTCGCCATGATCTTCACCGCGATCTTGATGGGTGCGTCCTACCTCATGGCCAAAATGCTGTCAGAGCGGTGCTCGGCCGGCATTGTCGTCGCGCTGCTGTCCATTTCCTGTACCATCGGCCTTGCCCCGCTGGCCGCGCTCAACTGGGTCACACCCACGGTCTGGGAATTGGTGATCCTGATGGGCGTCGCCACTGCCGCCACTGCCGGGCATTACACCATGACCCTGGCCTTCCGCGCCGCCCCTCTGGCCGTCACTCAGCCTGTTACCTTCCTCCAATTGGTCTGGGCTGTCACCGTCGGCATCGTCTTCTTCGGAGAGCCGTTTGATCCTTGGGTCATCCTCGGCGGGTCGATCATCGTGGCCTCCATCAGCTTCATCAGTTGGCGCGAGGCGGTGCTCAAGCGTAAAGCGATTACACCCCCCGTCAGCGCCACGAAAGTCTGAGCTTCGCAAAGCCTCCAAACCCCGCTAACCTGACCGAAATTGGGGGATGGATATGAAACAATACGCGACGCTCGCCTTGGCGCTTGCCCTTCCAAACGTCGCATCGGCAGGGCTGGAGATTTGCAATCAAACCTCGGATCAACACGCCATCGCCATAGGGTATCAAGAGGATGGCCAGTGGGTGTCCGAGGGGTGGTGGAATGTGCCTTCGGGGGAATGCAAAGAGCCCGTCAAAGGCGATCTCAAACAGCGCTATTACTACCTGCACGCCTCCGCCTCAGGCCGTACGTTCAACGGCGAAGGCTATAGCTTCTGCACCCAATCTGATGTCTTCACCATCGTGGGTGACGAAAACTGCAGCGCGCGGGGGTATGACAGCGCGGACTTTGTCCAGATCGACACGGGTGAGACGGCCAAACATCACACCCACACCATTGTTGAGGCCGCCGCCAAGCAGGATACCGGCAAACAGGACAGTGGTCAGAAACAACAGGCCGCTGCGGCCCCTCAAACCGGCAGTGGCCTCACCCGCGGTCAGCATGGGGAGCCCTATACCGACCAGCTTATGTTCCACAGCTGCGATGTGTTCGACGGCGTTGAGGCCTGCAAATTCATCGGCGATGGCTGGCGTTTCTTTGCGTATTACGACGATCCCACCCCGACATGGTACCTGCAGCAATTCGAAGACATCCCCCCCAACACGCCCATGCAAGTGACCGGCGATTTGATGAGCTATGGCGACCGCACCGTCCATCTGGCCATCACCCAGATGGAGCCGCTTTGGGGCCAGGACCCCTACGCGCAGATCAACGCGGCCCTTCAGGGCGATTGGGTCTCGGGCGAAGAGGGCGGGGAAGAAAGCCTCTTCATCTTTGGTTCAGAGATGCACAGCTATTATGACAGCGTCTATTCAGACACGTATTTTCTGAATATCTTGCCCGATTGCCCCGATAGCGCGGGCGCGGGCCCCGTGATGGTTCAGACCTCGCTCAGATATGGGGACAGCAATTGCTACCTGATCGACAATTACGAAGGCGGCTGGCTGGATCTGATCCTGATGGGGCACGAGGCGTTGATCTCCTATCGAAAGGTCAACTGATCAAGGCCGTTGCTTTTACATGCATGGCAACCCCCGCGACGGCGGGGTTGGAAATTTGCAATGCCACGGGTCAGTCCCAAAGCGTGGCCATCGCGCAGAATGTGGAAGGCACGTGGGTGTCTCAGGGGTGGTGGAATATTGAGGACGGCGATTGCGCATGGCCCATCGCAGAAAGTCTGCTCAACCGCTATTACTTCTACCGGGCCGAGGTGCGCGATGGTGTGTTCCCGGATCAGGGATATCTCTTCTGCGTGTCGGATCGCACCTTCACCATTTCCCAACACGCCGCCTGTCGCGCGCGGGGCTACGACACGGCGGGCTTCAGCCGCATTGATACAGGCGACACCGCCACGCATTTCCGGCTGACTCTGGTGCCGTCGGAGTAGCAATCTACAGACTGAAAAGAGTGCCTTCGCGTGGCCCCGGTCTGGCGATCCCGAAGTATGTTCGGCAGCGCTTTATCCCTGCACCCCCGAACACCACCCAAGCACCGCCCTGCAGTTGCAATTTCGCCAGGCCCTGGGTGGGGCCAGGCGAAGGCGCGGCGGGCTACGCCCTTGATTCCGCGCCGAGGGCGTCGTGCTCAAAAAGAAAAACCCCGGCGCGAACGCCGGGGCCTCCAACCCTGAACAGGGCTTCTAACTTACGCCAGCGACCAGCGCTCCGCCCAACGGCTGCCGTCGAGGTCAAAGTTGGTGCCCATGGTTTCGGGCGTGACAACCTTGTCGCTGATGGCGAACACGTAGTCGTTGAACATCGGGATAACAGAACCGCCTTCATTGGCGCACATGGCCTGCATTTCCCAATACATCTCACGACGCTTATCGGTGTCCAGTTCCGCCCGTGCAGCCAACATCAGGCTGTCGAACTTCTCATTGCACCAGTAGCTTTCGTTCCAGGACGCGCCGCACTTGTAGGCGGTGGCAAACATCTGATCTTCCACCGGACGACCCGCCCAGTAAGAGAACACCATGCCCTTCTTCATCCACACATCAGACCAGTAGCCATCGTTCGGCTCCCGGATGACGTTCAGCTCAATGCCCGAACCCTTGGCAGATGCCTGATACAGGATCGCCGCATCCACAGCGCCACCAAAGGCCGCGTCAGAGGAACTCAGATCAATCGCCAGACTGTCGAGACCCGCTTCCTTAAGGAAGAACTTCGCCTTGTCCGGATCGTAGGTCTTCTGCTCCAACTCGGTGTTGTAATACAGCTGACCCTGACCAATCGGGTGGTCGTTGCCGACAGAGCCGTAGCCGAAGAGGATTTTCTCAACGAGTTCCTCACGGTTGATGCCGTATTTCAGCGCCTGACGCACATTGTTGTCATCAAACGGGCCCTTACGGGTATCCATCGGAATGGTGTAATGCGCGTTGCCCGAAACGGATTTCACGTTCACACCCTGGTTGCGTGCCAGAAGGCCAACTGTCTTGAGATCAAGACGGTCGATCACGTCCACATCGCCAGAAACCAGAGCGGTCGTCCGTGCGTTGAGGTCAATGAGCGCGATCATCTCGATGCTGTCGAAGAAGCCGACATCTTCACGCCAATGGTTCTCATTGCGCTCGAATGTGGCCTGAACACCAAAATCGATGCTCTTCACTTTGTAAGCACCACAGCCATCGCCAGACGCCCAATCCACGCTGTCGCCATCGGCTTTCAGCATCGGAATGTGATAGTC
>JBCCAJ010000044.1:0-11226 GCA_039814845.1 Pseudomonadota bacterium
ACAAGATGATGTGGATCATCCTGATGACGCTGCCGTTCTGGACCAGCTATCTGCTGCGCGTCTTCGCGTGGAAGGTGGTTCTGGGCTATGAAGGCGTGATCAATTCGGGGCTGATGTCGGTGGGTTTCATTCAGGAGCCGCTTGAATTTCTGCTCTATTCCCAGACGGCGGTGATCATCACGCTGGCCCATGCCTGGGCGGCGTTTGCGATCTTGCCGATGTATGTGTCGCTGGAAAAGATCGACAAATCGCTGCTTGAGGCGGCGACCGACCTGGGTGACGGGCCCATTGCGCGGTTCTTCCGCATCACCTTGCCACTGTCGATGCCCGGCATCATTGCTGCAAGCTTCCTCATCTTCATCCCGACCACGGGTGATTACATCACGCCCGCGCTTCTGGGTGGTCCGGACGGGGCGATGATCGGCAACTTCATTCAGCTGCAGTTCGGCCCGGTGAACAACTGGCCCATGGGCGCGACGCTGTCGATTGTGCTGATGCTGTGGATCGCCGCGATTGCGTTGGTGTTCCTGTTCCTGACCAAGAAAGCACAGGATAAAATCGCATGAGCCTTCGAGATACAGGGACCTACATCAAGCGGCCCAACCGGCCATTGCAAATTTACGCGGTGATATTCTTGATCGTGCTTTACGTGCCGGTCCTGTTCATCCCGCTGTTCAGCTTCAATGACAGCATCTATGTGCGCTTCCCACTGCAGGGATTTACCTTCCAATGGTATATTGAGCTGTGGTCGCGGGATTCTGTTTGGGCCGCACTTTGGAACTCGGTCAAGGTTGGCGCGGTTGTCGCCGTCATTTCCACCATTCTGGGCGTTGTGGCGGCGCGGGCCATTACGCGCTATCGCCTTCCCGGCAAAAGCGCGCTTGTGACATTCATCATGATGCCGCTGGTCATTCCGGGGATCATTTTCGGCGTGGCGCTTCTGGTTCTGCTAAGCCGGATGGGCGTGCCGCTGTCGCTTTACACGGTGACGCTGGGCCATCTGATTGTGTGCCTGCCTTTCGCGGTGGCCACGCTTCTGCCGCGCTTCGAAGGGTTTGATCCGTCGATGGAGGAAGCCTCCGCCGACCTCGGCGAAAACGGGTGGTGGACCTTCTGGCGCGTGACCTTCCCGATGGTGTTCCCCGGCGTGGTGGCGAGCCTTCTTCTGACCTTCACGATTTCCTTCGATGAGTTCATTATGGCCTTCTTCCTGACCGGGACCGACCCGACCCTGCCGATGTACATCTGGGGTCAGCTGCGGTTTCCGCAGGAATTCCCGTCGGTGCTGGCGCTGTCCTCACTTATCCTCTTCATTTCTTTCCTTCTTGTGTTCATCGCCCAGCGTGTCGGGCGGATGGGCCTTGAAGACTAACAGGGGCAAACCATGACCAACGACGCCTTCATTTCGATCCGCAACGTTAACAAGTATTTCGGCAGCTTTCAGGCCATCGATGATGTGTCGATGGATATCGGACAGGGAGAGTTCTTTTCTCTGCTGGGCGCTTCGGGCTGTGGCAAGACAACGCTTTTGCGCATGCTTGCGGGGTTTGAAAGCACGTCAGACGGGGAGATCCTGATTGACGGGCAGCCCTCCGCCGATGTGCCGCCGCATCATCGCCCGGTGAACATGGTGTTCCAGAGCTACGCGATTTTTCCGCATCTGAATGTGGCTGACAACATCGCCTATGGCTTGCGCAAGCAGAAGCTGTCGAAGGCCAAAAAGCAAGAGATGGTCGATGAGATGCTGGAGCTGATCAAGCTGCCAGGCTACGGCCAGCGCAAGGCCAATGAGCTGTCAGGCGGTCAGCGGCAGCGGATCGCGCTGGCCCGTGCGCTGATTTTGCGGCCCAAGGTGCTTTTGCTGGATGAACCGCTGGGGGCGCTGGACAAGCAGTTGCGCGAACAGATGCAGCTGGAACTGCGCGCGTTGCAGCGGCAGGTGGGGATTACATTTGTCTTCGTGACGCACGATCAGGAGGAGGCGCTGACCTTGTCGGACCGCATCGCGGTAATGTCGGGCGGCAAGGTGTTGCAGGTGGACACGCCCGAGGGGCTTTATGAAGCACCCAAGACCCGCGAAGTGGCCAGCTTCATCGGCAATATGAATTTCTTCCAGGGCACCGTTCGTCGCAATGGCGCGAAGAAGGCGGCGATTGAAACTCAAGGGCTGGGCAGCATTCCGATTGATCTGGAAAAGGTTACAAAGCCTGATGGCGCTCCGGTGCAGGTTGCGCTGCGGCCTGAGAAATTTGAGCTGCTGGAGGAAAAACCCAAAAGTGGCACGTTCGTCACCGCCAAGATGGACAAGACCGCCTATATGGGCGACCGCAGCCATTACTACGTGACGCTGGATGGCAAACCCGAACCCGTCGCCGTGTCCTCCACCAACTCTTTCGTTGCCCGCGATGATGATCGCTGGGCCAAGGGGGATGACGTCTGGCTGCGCTGGGCGCCTGACGCGGTGGTGGTGCTGGACGCGGATTAAACGCTTAGGACACAACGGATACGCGCGATGAACGAAGTCACCAAGGTGGACCAAAAAACGACCCAAAAACCTGCGCGACGCACTGAAAGTAAAGAGGTGCGGCGGCAGCAATTGATTGATGCGACAATTCATTCCATCGCCCAGAACGGCATCGCTGGCACGACCATGTCCACGGTGACGGAAACCGCTGGGCTGTCGCTGGGTATTGTGAACTTTCACTTTGAAAGCAAACAGAAGCTCTTTGAGGAAACGCTGGTCTTTATCGCGCGCGAATATCATGAGCACTGCAAAAAAGCCTATGATGACGTCGGCCCATCGCCCCGCGACAGGTTGACCGCGTTGGTGAATGCGCATTTCCACCCGTTGATCTGCAATCACGAAAAGCTGGCCGTTTGGTATGCGTTCTTCGGCGAAGGCAAGCGCAGGGCGATCTATCGCGATCTGATTGATGATTTTGATGATGAGCGCTGGCTCATGACGTCGAAGCTCTTTCAGGAGCTGATTGATGAGGGCGCTTATGCGCCCCCCCCGGCAGAGCATGTGGCCCGCACGCTGGAAGCGCTTCTGGACGGGATAGCGCTCAATATCTTGATGTATCCTGAAAGTTATACCGCGTCGGACGGGCGCAAGCAGGTGCTGACGTATCTGGCCTCGCTCTTTCCGAAGCATTTCGACATGCCGTCCTTCTAGGCGGTACAAAACACGCGCCACGCACGTCCCGCAACGGACAACGGAGCCAAGATAAATGGCAAGAGATCCCCGCTACGATATCCTGTTTGAGCCGGTCAAAATTGGTCCGGTCACCGCGCGCAACCGGTTCTACCAGGTGCCCCATTGCACCGGCATGGGCTATGTCCGCCCGCGCACATTGGCGGCGATGCGCGGCGTGAAGGCCGAAGGCGGCTGGGCCGTGGTGAACACGGAATACAATTCGATCCACCCCACATCCGATGACCTGCCGCACCCGTCGGCGTCGCTGTGGGATGACAGCGATGTGCGCGCCCATACGCTGATGACGGACGCGGTGCATGAATACGGGTCATTGGCGGGGGCGGAGCTTTGGTATGGTGGGGCGCGTTCGGCCAACATGATGTCGCGGCTGGTGTCGATGGATGTCAAAGCGATGCCCAATCTGGCCGGCCAACCCTATTCGACCCGAGCGATGGACAAGGCGGATATCAAGACGTTTCGCCACTGGCACCGCCGCGCGGCCCTGCGCGCGCGGGAGGCGGGGTTTGATGTGGTTTATGTCTATGCCACCCATGGGTATTTGCTGTCTAACTTTTTGAACCCAAGGGTGAATGACCGTACGGATGAGTATGGCGGATCTTTGGAGAATCGCGTCCGTTTGGTGCGGGAGTTGATTGAGGAGACCAAGGACGCCGTGGGAGATCGCTGCGCCGTGGCCGTGCGGTTTTCGGCGGATGAAGAGGTGGGCCAAGATGGCGAACCGATCTTTGGCGAGCGGCGCGACATGTTTGAAATGCTGGCCGAATTGCCCGATCTCTGGGATATCAACATCGCCAATTACTCCGTGGAAATGGGCGTGTCGCGCTTCACCAAAGAGGCGGTGTTGGAACCCTATATGGAGTGGGTGAAATCCAAGACCACGAAACCCGTTGTCACCGTGGGGCGCTTTACCTCTCCTGACACGATGGTGTCTCAGGTCAAGCGAGGGGTGACCGATTTCATCGGGGCCGCGCGGCCGTCGATTGCGGATCCGTTCCTACCCAAAAAGATCGAAGAGGGGCGGCTGGAAGAGATCCGCGAATGCATCGGCTGCAACATTTGCTATTCGGGCGACAGCATCGGGGTGCCGATCCGCTGCACACAAAATCCCACTATGGGTGAAGAATGGCGGCGCGGCTGGCATCCGGAATTTCAGCAGGATACGCCGGAGGAGGGCAGCGTTCTGGTTGTCGGCTCCGGTCCTGCGGGGTTGGAGGCCGCCCGCGCACTGGGCAAACGCGGCTATCAGGTCATGCTGGCCGAAGCGGGGCGAGAGATCGGCGGTCGGGTGACCCGAGAGGCCGCTCTGCCGGGGATGAGCGAATATATCCGCGTGCGCGACTACCGCGAACAGGCACTGATGGGCATGCTCAACGTCGACATCTTCCGCGAAAGCAAAATGACGGCCGCAGATGTCTTCGCGACCGAACCCGACCACGTGGCCATCGCCACGGGTTCTACATGGCGGCGTCAGTGTTTTGACGAAGAGACGTTCTATGACATCGCGGAAGGCGACGCGGCGCTGCGGGTTTTGACGCCTGATGACATCATGGACGGCAGATTGCCCGATGGCCCCACGCTTATCTTCGACCAAGACAATTACTACATGGGCGGGGTCATCGCCGAACGTATCCGCCAAGAGGGGCATGAGGTTACTTATGTGACTGAAGATGACAGCGTGTCGAGCTGGGCGGGTAAAACGTCGGAGCGGTGGCGGGTGCGGACGCATATGACCAAGCTTGGGATCAAGATTGAAACGGCGCATTCGCTGACGCAGTTCGATGGGCAACGGGCGATGATTGAATGCGCTTATGGCGGCGGTTCGAGTGAGGTGCCGGTGACGCATGTGGTGCTCGTCACTTCCCGCGCGCCCAATGATCAGCTTTATCACGACATCCTCGCCCATGCCGGGGCGGATCCGCTGCCCTTCACGCTGACGCGGATTGGGGATGCCGAGGCCCCGGCGATCATCGCGGCGGCGGTTTATGCCGGGCATCGTTATGCCCGTGAATTGGACACGGATGTAGATATCGACGTGCCGCTTATGCATGATCGCGTTGATGTAGGCGCAGAGCCGTCCCCTGTGCAGTGGAAATAGGAGGCAACCATGCCAACACGAGAATACCTCGACACGCTGGTGCAGTACTATGAAGAGGAAGTGGAGGGCGAGGCCTATTTCGCCGAAGCCGCCTTGGCCTATGACGATCCTCTGGTGCGCGAGAAGTTGGAGCTTTTGGCAGAGTGCGAACGCCACGCGGCGGAGGCGGTGGAGCCTTTGGTGCGCAAATATGGGCTGACACCGCAACCGGCCGCAACGCTACAGGAAAGCGGCCGCAACGATGCCCAAGGCACCGAGGTGGATTGGGCCAAGATGATCGCGGGCATGAATGAGACCTATCCCGGTTATCTGGATGACTTCAAAGGCCTGGAGGCGCTGGGCCCGGATGAGGATCAGCAGCGGCTGAACTTTCTGACTGAACATGAGGTGGCCGCGATTGAATTTCTGCGGCTTGAGGCGATTGATCCAACCAACAGTGTTGGCCCGCTGAAGGCCTATCTGGCATCCGACCCCACCGATTGGGTTATCGCGGCGGAATGATCATGGCGCGTTTTCTTGTCATCCTTTTCCTGACCGGCACCATGGCCTTGGCAGAGACGGACGCCAAGATCGAGCCGGTTGAGGACGTGGCAACCGCGGATAGGGCGTGTGACACCTGTCAGGCGCGGCAGAACGGCAAACGTGCCTTGCGCGAATACCTGGCCCAAAAGCGCGCGGAAGAAGAAGCAGAGACCAAAGACGATGACTGATACGCCCAAAGCCGCCGGTTACACCATGCCCGCTGAATGGGACGAACACACCCGCACATGGATGATGTGGCCCTGCCGTGATGTGGTCTGGCCCGATATGGAGGCCACGCGCCGCAACTACCGCGATGTGGCCCATGCGATCCGCGATTTTGAGCCACTGACGATGGTGGTGCGACCCGACGATATGGAGGGCGCACGCAATCTGCTGGGGTCTGATATCGAACTGCTGGACCATCCCATTGATGACAGCTGGGCGCGGGATGCGGGGCCGAACTTTGTCAAGAACGCCGCCGGAGAGGTGGCCGGGTCCTGCTTTGGCTTCAATGCGTGGGGCGGGAAATATCATCCCTATGACGGCGACGATGCCGTGGCCGAAGTGATCTGTGAGGCCGCGGGCGTGCCTGCTTTCACGTCTCGTCTGATCGCAGAAGGGGGCGGGATATCGGTGGATGGGGAAGGCACTGTGCTGACGACCGAAAGCTGCTTTCCCAATGCCAACCGCAACCCCGATTGGACCCGCGATCAGATTGAAGAAGAGCTGTTGGAAGCGCTTGGCGCCGAAAAAGTGATCTGGCTACCCGGCAATGTGGAAGAGACGGAAACCGACGGCCATGTGGATGGGGTTGCGGTGTTTGCCGCGCCGGGCGTGGTTCTCATCCAAAGTGATGAGGACCAAGAGCATTACTGGCGCCACATTCATGAGGCCAATATGGCCGCGCTGGAGGGCCAGACAGATGCCAAAGGGCGTGAAATACAGATCATCAAAATGCCCGACGCATGGAAATTGCAAACCGGTGTCGAGGGGGAAGAGTTCTGCGACAGCTATGTCAATTTCTACATCTGCAATGGCGGCGTGATCATGCCCCGTTACGATATCCGCGAAGACGGTTTGGTGGCAGAGATCCTACAAGACGCGTTCCCGGGTCGGCGGGTATCGCAAGTCCCCATCCCGGCCATCATGGGCGGCGGCGGTGGCATTCACTGCATCACCCAGCAAGAGCCTAAACCCGGTTAATGCAAGGCGCCCGAACGGGAGCGATGAGCCGCGCCTAAACCGCTTTGTCCACCGTTTCCCCCCGCCGTTCTGCTGTGCGCATCGCGTTGAGTTCGGCCTGTGCTTGCGCAATCTGCGCGCTGGCCATCGCAGCGACGGAACGATCTGCCGAAGACGGCTCCGCCGGGGCGAGGGCGGCGGCCTTCACGATCATCATCTTGTCAATTGTTGCACCGGGATCGCCGGGAATGGGGGCGGCATCAATCTGCACCTGCCCGCCGATCGCATAGCGTTGACCATCAGGGCCCGCCTGATAGCTGTATGTGGGGGCGGAGGCATAGGGCCCGCCCACGCGCTTATGGGCCTGTTCGTGATCGCGCACTTCCCGGTCGCGGGCGCGCAACTGTTCGACGACGCGCTGTTCTTCTTCGCTCAAGCGCTCAGCGCTGCGTTTGTTCTGGCCCGTGTCGTTTTGGGCATCGGTCGCCTTGGCCTCACCCACTTTGGTTGCGCCGTTTTCCTGCGCGCGCGCAGCATTTTCGGCCTGGCGCGCTTTGATCAGGCCAAAAATCGCGCTTTCTTGCGGCGCTCTGACAAGGATATCGGCGTCAATGTCCATAACCCGAAAATCGGTATCAGCCGCGTGTTAACAGAGGGTTTCGCGCACCTTCACGAAAGGGCGAGGCGCGCCTTATAGACTGCAAAACGCGGCATCCAGCCCTTCTGCCACTTGATCCACGTCCTCCATCGACAGACACAGAGGGGGGACCATGCGTAGGGTGGATTGGAACGGGCCGGATTTCGACAGGATCAACCCTGCATCCCGGCAGGCCTCGAACACTGCCGCGGTGGTGTCTTTGTCGGGCGTTTTGGCATCGCGGTCGCTTACCATTTCGATGGCCAGCATGAGGCCCCTGCCGCGCACATCGCCGATGGCCTTGTGGCGGGATTTGAGATCTTCCAGTCGCTCCAAAAGCGCGGCCCCGACGGTGCGGGCGTTTTCCTGCAAGCCTTCATCACGCAGCACGGCCAGAACGGCGCGCGCCGCCGCGCAGGAGGTTGGATTGGCCCCGTAGGTGTGGAACATGAAGCGCTCCGCCATTGGTTCGGCAATCGCCTTGCGCGCGACGACCGCACCGATGGGAAACCCATTGCCCAGCCCCTTGGCCATCACGACAATGTCCGGCACGACGCCGTCCGCTTCAAAGCCCCAGTAATTGTCGCCCGTCCGGCCAAAGCCCGATTGCACCTCATCCGCGATATACAGCCCGCCCGCCGCGCGCACGCGCTCTGCGGCCCCTGACATGTAGCCCGGCGGCATGGCAATGATGCCGCCATAGCCCTGCACGCTTTCCACGAAGATCCCCGCCACCTTGCCGGAGGTGGCCGAGGCGATGGTGTGGTCAATTTCATCCAGGTAAGGCTGCGTGCCCGGGCCGAAGACGCCGCGATATTGGTTGGGTTCGGCCACAAAAGCGACGTTGCCGGGCATGCCCGGATGCCGCCAGCCAGAGATGCCGGTGATGGATTGCGCCGCCGCCGTGGGGCCATGATAGGCCGTGCGCAGCGCCAACAGATCAAGGTTGCCTGTATAGGTTCGCGCCATGGTCATCGCCAGATCAATCGCCTCGGACCCCGAGTTGGTCAGATGCACAACCCAGTCTTCGCCCGCAGGCATGGTGGCGGCCAGTTCTTCGGCCAGATGGGCGGGTGTGGGGTGGTAGAACATGGTGGTGCAATGGGTCAGCTCTTGCGCTTGCTCCATCGCGGCGGCGACCACCCAGGGGTGCGAATGGCCCACCGAAATGCAGAGATTCATGCCCAGAAGATCAGTGTAGCGCTGGCCACCTTCATCCCAAAGATACTGACCCCGCCCGCGTTTGAAGACGAGCGGTTTGCGAAACGGGATGAACTTTTTAAGGGAGGCGGCGTAGTACTGATCCCGCCGCGCGGCAGTGCCTTCAAATGTCCAGTCGGTGTGCAAGGGATGGTCATTCATGTTCTGATCTCCTGTTTCTTGAGACGCAGGTTGCCGGGGTCATAGGGGACCTCTTCCAATATGACGGCTGCGCGTTTTTCGCCCAGAAGGGAGACGCTCAGGCCCTCTTTTGCGCCCGGGTCGCGCAGATACGCCATGGCCAGCGTCTTGCCCGTTCGGTGCCCATGGGCGCCCGAGGTGACAATCCCCACCGGGCGGTCGCCTTGCCAGACAGTATGGGCGTAGAAAGGATCAACCTCTCCGGGGACAACCTCCAACAGCACAAGCCGCCATGGGTCTTTGCGCATCAGGCCGACGCTTTCGCGCACGAACGCCCCTAGTCCTGCCTCCAGAGGGCTGCGTTCGGTCGTCAGATCCGCGCCCCAGGCGGGATAGCCTTTTTCAAGCCGCATCGCGTTGGCGGCAAACGCGCCGTAGTAGCCGATGTGATGCATGGTGCCTGCGGTTTCCAACGTCAGGAAGACGCGCGCGGTGTCTTCTGCTGCCACATGCAGTTCCCAGCCCGGTTCGCCGATATAGGACATGCGCAGTGCCAGACATCGCTTGCCGGAAATGGTGATTTCGCGGTGGGTGAGCCATGGAAAATCGATGTCATCTTCGCACACATGCCCCAGTACTTTCGCCGCGCGTGGCCCCATCAGGCCGATCACGCCAATGTCCTCGGTGACGTTGGTGACGGTAACGTTGTGGTGCTGCGCCACGCGGGTCAGCAGATCAAAATCAATCTCTTCCGCAGCGGCAGCGGAGGTGAGGTAGGCCCCATCTTCGCCCAGTCGCACCACGGTGAATTCAGACGATACGCCCCCGTTCGGTGCTAGCGCATGGGTCAACCCGATCCGGCCCGGTTTGGGCGCGCGGTTTGCGCCCACATCCTCCAGAAACGCGCTTGTGTCCGGCCCTATGACGCGGAATTTGGAAAAGACGGACAGGTCCGCCATGGCGACCGTCTCTGACGCGGTGCGGCATTCGCGGCGCACGGGCGTGAACCAGTTGGGGCGGGTAAAGCTGTGCTCTGCCATGTCGCCTTCGCGGTCGGAAAACCAGTTGGGCCGTTCCCAGCCATGGGCCACACCCATCACTGCACCCCGTTCCAGCATCAAGTGGTGGATGGGGGATTGGCGGATATTGCGCGCGGCGGGGCGTTCTTCGTAGGGGTAGTGGACGCCGAATTGCAGCCCGAAACATTCGACCGCCTTTGCCACGCGGTAGTCGCGGTCGGCCCATGTGCCGAACCGGCGGCTGTCGACGGCCATCGCATCCATCGGCGGCGCGCCATGGGTCATCCAACGGGCCAGGAACCACCCCGCGCCGCCGCCTTCCATGACACCCATGGAGGAGCCTGTCAGCAGCCACGCGTTCTGTAACCCGTGGGCGGGGCCAATCAGAGGGTTGGCATCGGGGGTGAAGGTGATGGGCCCATTGATCACCGATTTCACCCCGCCCTTGGCGAGCGCAGGAATGCGCGCCATGGCGGCCTCTATAATATGCTCAACGCGGTCGAGATCGGGCGGCATGAGGTCTGCGCCGAATTCTGGCGGGACGCCATCGATTGACCAAACCTGCGCGTCTTTTTCATAGGGCCCAAGGATCAGCCCGTCGCGTTCTTGCCGCACATACCAGCTTTCTTCGGGATCGCGGATGATGGGCAGCTCGGGCAGGCCCTCGGTGATGCGAGCGGCGACGTCGTCGACGGTGTCGGTGACCAGATACTGATGCAGCACCGGGACGGACGGGATATTCAGCCCCATCATCGCGCCGATTTCCCAGCCCCATGTGCCGGCGGCGTTGACGATGTGCTGCGTGCGGATGGAGCCCTCTTGCAGGTGCACGCGCCAGGCATCCCCGTCACGCGCGATGGCTTTGACGGGGCTGTAGCGTTTGATGGTCGCGCCCGCGCTTTGGGCAACCTGCGCCATAGCGTTGGTGGCAAGCGTTGGGTCGACATGGCCGTCGTCAGGCTCATAAATCCCGCCCAGAAGGCCATCGAGTTCGGCCAGAGGGTGCAACTCGGCGATGCGGTCAGGCGTCAGGATTTCCAGCGGATAGCCTGTAAAATCCGACAAACCCGCGACGTGGCGAAACTCATCCATCCGGTCGGGATTGCGGGTGATGCGCATGGCGCCCGAGGGGTGAAAGCCGCAGCTTTGGCCCGTCTCTTGCGGAAGGATATCGCGGTAGAGCCGCACGGAGGTGGCGCGCAATTCCTGAATG
>JBCCAJ010000260.1:0-4670 GCA_039814845.1 Pseudomonadota bacterium
TGCCCCAGATAGTCCTCGTCCCTGCGGCGATCAAAGATAGCGTCGAGGAAATCGACGATCATGTCTGCGGTCAAATCCTGCGCGGTGGTCATTCTGCGGCCTCAGGTGCTTTGCGTCGCGGGTGGGGCGGATGCCATCTTTGTTGGCATAACAGCCCTGAAGCCAAGGCGTGCCCTTGCCCGAATAAGCCCTGCACGCATGCGGGACGCAGGTGTTATCGACGATGAAGGCTTCGCCCGCGCTCTAAACCGGGCGCAAAAAACCGGGCGCAGTGGGCGCGGTGATTGGCCAGCACATCGAAACAGCCAGGGTTTTCCGCGCGCAGGCGGTGGCGCAGGCAAAGCCATCCACCACCACTATATCGCCCCACGCCGCAACGCTTTCGAGGAAATGGAGCATTTGCACCAACGGCACAGGATCGCGGTATGGGTTGTCGGTATCGGGTCACCCCCGCCCGGACTTCGACATTCTTGCCCTAGTTAGTTGCGTGCGCAGAGCTGAAAAGTCTCACGGTCCGTAAAAGCGCACTGTTTTCTACCAGGCCGCTTTCGACCTTGGCAAAGCCATAGCAGGCCAGCTGTTCGATCCAGTCCGCGAATGCCGCCGGGTCATCGTTGAGCACGTCGTACTGGCCAGCAGAGACGTGCAGTTGAAGACGGCCACCCCACGGCGTGACGCCACCGGGCAGCCAGCCCCGCGCATGAGTATCGTTGCGATCACAGGCATGGGCTGACCGCCATGTCGGGTTGCACACCAAGGGGCCTGCCCTTCGGCGCAAAGGTGACGTGCAGGGCGTCGCCCTCTACCGTGGCGGTGGTCATGGAGGTACCTTCCGGGATGTCGCGCCGGGCGACAAAGCGCTGGCCATTGCCAGGCGCGCGGGTGCCCGCGTCCTCGGAGTTGCCACGCCGTCAGGTGGCGTGACACCGGGGTTATCTTTTGACATGTTGAGTGTGAGGATGGAGCCGTCGTTTTTCCAGGGTCGCAAGCACGGGCCTATTGCTTGGCTGATGGAACATCACTGTGATTTTGCTGTGGAGGACACGGGCGATACCACAAAATCAAAAAAATGTCCCTTTTGCCGAGGCCAACCGAACCGACGTTTTTGAAAAATTAACCCATCCCGCAATTCCCGCCACTCGTTTGTAAACCGTTCATAATCCGCTGCTAGACCCGGTGCAGGTCGGGCGCCTGAGCGGCGTCTATTCTGGGGGTTTGGGAACTGGTGCATGGTGCGCTTTACGGATGCCTGTTCTATGGCGGCCGTGGCACAGCTTGGTGGTTGGGAAGGTCAGGAAAGATGAACTGCGTTTCGACGTCCGACGGGGCGCCAGAAGTCGAACAGGTCACGCAACTGTTGGCGGCCCATGCTCACCTGATCCGGGAGACCTCCGAACAATTGGTTTCGAATGTCTCGCAGGCCATTGAGACGCTTCAGGATGAGGTGGCAGATGCGCTCGACGGGCACGACATGCAAGCGGAGATCGTCAAGCGCATCAGCGGTCTTTACGCCCATTTGCAACTGGAGGACATTGTCAGGCAGCAGGTTTCCGTGCTGGATACCGGGTTGAAGGCGCTTTCCGATTTGCAGCCGGCGCATGGAAAAGGCGCACCGGCATGGCTGGATGAGGCCGTCGAACAAATCATGGCAAGCTATGTGATGCGATCTCAATATCAGCTGCACGCGGCCCGCATGGGCGGAGAAGACCGCGGATTTTCCGATGACCACGAAGAGGCGGCGTTTTTCTAGGACGAGGGCTTTTCAGGTGGCGCGACCCTGTTTCAGCTTTTGCCGCAGCTCTGTCTTCAGCACTTTACCGTAATTGTTCTTTGGAAGCGCCTCGATGAATTGGTAGATCTTGGGCCGTTTGAACCGCGCGATCCGATCAAGGCAAAGCCTGTCAAGATCGGGTGGTTCAATCTGCGCGCCCGGCATGGGCACTACGAAGGCCACGACCACCTCGCCCCATTCGGCGTGGACCTGCCCCACCACGGCCACCTCATGGACGTCTGGATGGCAAAGCAGCACCTCCTCCACCTCGCGCGGGTAGATGTTGGACCCGCCTGAGATGATCAAATCTTTGGAGCGGTCCTGCAGGGTGACATAGCCGTCTGCGTCCATGCGCCCCTTATCCCCTGTCCAGAGCCAGCCATTGCGGATCGTCTTCGCGGTGGCCTCCGGATTTTTCCAGTACCCCGCCATGACGGTGGCTCCGCGCACGGCGATCTCGCCTGTCTCGCCGGGGGCGCAGTCTGCGCCGGTTTCATCCAGAATGCGCACACGGACCGCGCTTTGGGCCGTGCCCACGGAATTCAACCGGTCGCGCCAGCGGGGGTGGCTGCGGTCGGCCACGGTGTGGCGTGCCAGCGCGGTGATCCCCATAGGGCATTCGCCTTGGCCGTAGACCTGGATGAAGCGGGGGCCCATGGCCTCCACCGCTTCCAGGATGTCGGCCTCATACATCGGGCCGCCTGCGTAGGTGATGGTGCGCAGACCCTGACCCGTCTCGCCCATCGCCTTGGCCGCATCAACCAGGCGGCGGACCATTGTGGGGGCGGCAAACATGGAGATGGGGCCCATGGTCTTGCCCAATTCCAGCACCTCGCCCGCATCAAACCCGCCGCCTTCGGGGCAGATATGACGCGCGCCGCGCAGCACGTGCATGAAGTTGTAGATCCCCGCCCCGTGGGACATCGGTGCTGCGTAAAGCGCAGCGTCGGTGACGTGCACCTCATCCACATCCGTAAAGTAACTGTAGTTCATCGTCGCCATATTGGCGCAGGTGATCTGCACGCCTTTGGGTTTGCCCGTCGTGCCAGAGGTGTAGAAGAGCCAGAGCAGGTCATGGCCGTCGAGCGGCGTGGGTTCGGGCAAGGGCGGGGTTTGGCGCAAAGTTGTGAAGGCAGGACTGTCAACGGAGATGATATCTGTTGTCGTGAGAGCAGAGAGTTCAACGCTATGCGCGTCGTCTGAAAAGATCAGCGACGCCTCGGCGTGTTCGATGATCCAAGCGGTCTCTTTGGGGTGGAGTTTGGCGTTGATGGGCACGGCGGCGGCACCGGCGAACCAGATGCCATAAAGTGCCTCTAGGTATTCGGTGCGATTGGTCATGAACACGGCGACCTGCGTGCCGGGGCCTATGCCGCGCTGAGTGAGCGCGGCACCAATGGTGGCGGCGGAGTGGGCAAAGTCTGCATAGGTGGCGCGCAGGGTTTGCCCGCTGAAAAGTGCGGGGGCGTCAGGGGTGCGGGTGGCCGTTCGGAGGAGCCATTCGGCGGGGTTCATGTGCGTTCCCGGGTTTGCGGAGGTGTTTGTCGTTCATTTTTGAAGCGGTTGATGCCTAGCACAACAGCGCGCCTTCGCTAAGCCCTGGTGCGAGCTAGACAAAGGCGCGGCGGGAGTTTCGCGCTGATGTGTTGCACGAAGCCCGGCATCGTCTCGCCCACGGATCCAAGCAACTGCACGCGGCACAACCTGTGCGGTTTCTTTTTCTTGTGCGTCAACTAAGCTGAGAAAAGTGGCCGCGCGGGACACGGCATTTTCATCCGCGCAGATTAAAACTGTATTTTTCAGGACGAGGACGTTTCATGGCGCAGATAACCCCCAAAGAACTGAAGGCCAAAATTTCAGATGAAATCACCGCCCATGCTTTGCGTGAGGCTATCTCGGAGGCCACCGCGCCAAAGCCTGAGTTAAAATGGGCGTGGACACGGCATCCTCTTTTCCTGACTGCAATGGGTTTCTTTTTTACCGGTTTTGTCGCCTCCATTTTGGAAATACGGGTCGACAACAGCGCTCGTGAGGCCGACCTACGCCAGGCTGCTATTCAGCAAGCACATCAAAAGGAGTTGCGAGCGCGTGAAGCATTAACGAATCTGCGAAAGATAACGCTCGAAAGGGCCCTTAAAACGAGACTGTTTCGAAGCGCTGTTCTGAGAGAATTACCGTCATCACTTCAGCGAAAAGTGGATTACGAGGATGCATTTGAGGCGTGGGTTTTGCAACGCGACGATGCCCTATTTAGGGTTAGAGAGGCGCTGGCTTCTGATCCTGATATGATCACCGTTCCACATCGGTTTGAACAGCTATTTGCAGAGCACATTGATGGCTATAGTTCGTCCGCTTTTAACAAAGCGGACATCTGTCTGATGGATGCCTGGCAAAAGTCTGTCGAATTATCGACGAACTATCACGATTTTATATGCGGTAAGTTTTGGGATCAGGATGTGTTCGATGCAACAAGACGAGCGACAAGTTGCGTGGGAGCGATATTCGCTGAAGGGCTTCGCGAAGCCCGGTTCAACAATGAAAAAGCCATTGCAATTGCGTCAGGCGATACTTTCAGCAAGCTTTTCCAAGCAAGCCCGGTACCCAGTAGGATTTGCGGTGGACAGAAGTAACAAGCATATTGGTTTACGTTCGATGGCGCGCACGGTAATTTAACCCCTTGCAAACCTTGAATACCTCCACCCCCGCTGCTACATCCCCGTCATGATTCGTTTTATGGGCGCGTAAACCGGACACACAAACATTGTGACAACCCTCTCAAAGCTCACCAGATGCGTGAGTTTTGACGGGGTCGTCTGCCGTTTCGGGAGGAGCATCGTGGGCGATGTTCCAAGTATGGAGACGGAGACATCCATATCTGATGCAAACGCGGTCCGCCCAA
>JBCCAJ010000303.1:0-4141 GCA_039814845.1 Pseudomonadota bacterium
CAGCCCCGCAGGCGTCACAGGGAAGCCCCGCGCGATGGTCACGCGGCCCATCTCTCGGCGCAGCTCACCTGTGAGCGTATCCACGCCTTTGGTCCGTTCCTCCCACGGAACAAGGCGATAGACCACGAAGGACCGCCACGCACGGTTTTCCCAACCTGTAAAGGTAAAGACAGTCGCAACGACGCCGTCTTCTACATGGGGTTCTAGGATGTCTTCTACCTGACGGGCTGCGCCGTCAGTGTAATCAACCGTGCTGCCCTGAGGAGCGGTGAGCGGGATGAACCCCACGCCGCGATCTTCCTTGGGGGCCAGTTCGCGGGGCAGATTTTCGTAGAAAAGCCCGGCCCCGGCGGTGACGGCACCCGCGAGCACCAGCACCACCAGCGGCATGCGCAGCGCGCCAGCCAGCAGGCGGTGATAGACTGCGGCGAGGCCCTGGATTTCATCCTGACCTTCGGGGCGCGGGGTGCCTTTGGCGAGAATGCGAGAGGCGAGCGCTGGACAGGCCGTGAGCGCCACGAAGGTCGAAATCATCACCGTGCCAGCCAGCACCCAGCCGAATTCGACGAAAAGCCGCCCGACCTGGCCGGGCATGAACGACAGCGGCACGAACACGGCAATGAGCGTCAGCGATGTTGCGATGACGGCAAACGTCACCTGTTCCGACCCACGCAGCGCCGCCACGAGCGGGCTTTCCCCGTTTTCAATGCGGCGCTGGATGTTTTCGAGCACCACGATGGCGTCATCAACGACCAACCCGATGGCCAGAAGCAACGCCAGCAGGGTGAGCGTGTTCACTGAAAAGCCCCAAGCGCTGATCAGAATGAAACACCCGATCAAAGAGACCGGGATCGCCACCGCAGGCACCAGGGTGGCACGCGGGGAGCGCAGGAACAAAAGGATGACCAGCACCACCAACCCCAAAGAAATGGACAGGGCGATCAGAACCTCCCGGATCGACGCGCCCACGAAGAGCGCATCGTCTGATCCCACGATGATCTCCATCCCCGGGGGCAGGGTGGGGGTGATGGTCGCGATCTCTTCGCGGACAGCGTTGGAAATAGCCAGCGTGTTGGACTGGCTTTTGCGCAGCACAGCGATGCCCACAGCATCCGTGCCATTTGTGCGCACGATGGTGGTTTCATCGGCGACGCCCGCCTCCACCCGTGCCACATCGCCCAGGCGCACCGGATAGCCTGCCACCCGGTCAATCACCACATCGCGGAAATCATCAAGGCTGGTCAGCCGGGAATTCAGCCGCACGGATAGCTGCCGGTTTTCCGATTTCAGCACGCCAGACGGGAGTTCGAGATTGTTGCGCCTGAGCGCGCCTTCCACATCCGCCACGGTCAACTGCCGTGCTGCCAATGCGCGGCGGTCCAGCCAGATGCGCACGGCGAAGGGTCGATTGCCGTAAATGCGCAGATCGGCCACGCCGTCGATCGTGGCCAGACGGTCCGCAAGGAAGCGGTCAATGTAATCAGTGATCTCCGCCGTGGTCATGCGCGGCGACGTGATGGCGAGGCGCAGCGCGGGGTCACTGTCCGCATCGGCTTTAATGACGCGGGGGTCTTCGGCCTCTTCCGGCATGCGCGGGGTCACCCGCCCCACGGCATCCCGCACATCGGCGGCGGCGGTTTCAAGGTCTGTGCCCTGGTCGAAGGTCAGCCGGATGATCGACCGCCCTTGACGGCTTTCAGAACTGATGGAGCGTAGCCCGGTGGTGGCCGAGACCGCCCCTTCGATCAGTTCCGTGATGTCGGTGTCGATCACCTGAGGGGAGGCGCCCTGGTAGGTGGTGTTAATCGTCACACTGGCCTGATCCACATCGGGCAATTCCCGGATTGGCAAGGTTTGCAGCGCGCCCAGCCCAAAGACCAGCAGCAGCAGCGACGCCACCGCCGCCAGAACCGGGCGACGCACCGCGATGCCGGGCAGGGTCATGTATCACCATCCGTCGCGATAGCGGCCTCAGGGCTCGCCTCCAGCACCTTGATCGCTTTACCGTCAGAGATGCGCCCCAAGCCACGGATGATCACCTCCGCGCCGTCGTCAAGCCCGTCGATGATGGCCACAACGCCGCCCTGGCGCTGCCCTGTGGTGACGCGCAGGCGGGTGGCTTTGCCATCTTGGGCCATGAAAACGTAGGTCTCAGCGGCTTGAAATACGATGGCTTCTTCGGGGACGACGACATTTTGCGTCTCAGACAGGGTCAGCGTGAGCGACATGAACATGCCCGCAGGCAGCACGCTGTCGGGATTTGGGATGAGGGCGCGGGCGCGGAACGAGCGGCTGACCGGATCAATCCGGCTGTCGAGGGCTGCGATCTGACCGGCAAAGCTTTGCCCAGGGAAAGCGGCGGAGCGGGCGGCAATCTGTTGACCAATTTGCACAGATGCAAAAAGGGTCTCGGGCAAGGAAAATTCCACCTCCACATCGCTGAGATCGTCGAGCGTGGTGATGCGTTCGCCTTCCCCGATCCAAGCGCCGGGGTCGATCTCTGACAGACCGACCACGCCGCTGAAAGGCGCAGTGATCGTGCGATTGGCGAAGCGTTGTTCGGCGCGGTCGAGCTGGGCGCGCGCTTCGGCGAGGCGGGCGGTGGTGTCTTCAAGCGTGGCTTGGCTGACGGCGGCAGAGCCAATGAGTTGTTCAACACGGGTGAGCGCCTGTTCGCGCTCAATGACCCGGGCGCGGGCCTCGGCCAGATCGGCGCGTTCGATGTTGTCATCCAGCCGCACCAGCACATCGTCACGGGTCACATTTAGGCCGGGTGAGATCTGCAACTCCACGACACGGCCGTCATCTTCGGGCACAATCTCAACCGATTGGCGCGCGCGGGTGGTGCCCACGGCCTCCACGGTTTGGGCCATGGTTTGCGTGCCAGCCTTGGCCAGTTCCACGGTGACGGCCCCGGGCGTTCTGGGGGCGGAGGCCTCTGGCGCGGGGCGGTATTCCTGCCAGCCGAGGTAGCCGCCATAGCCCAGCCCGGCAAGGAGGCACAAAAGCAGGATTTGCTTGCCGACGGCGCTGTCTTTGGATTCGGTCTTGGACATGGGTTCCCCAACTGGCCTGGCATGTGGCTTGGGCCGATAGACTTAGGGTAGCGGATATGGCGGCGATGGCAACGGCGTGCAACTGATGGGGCTGGGTCCGCAGTCTTCAAAAGACTGCGAGCAAATTTTTTCAAAAAATTTGCCGCCAACGTTGGCGGCATTTTTTTTGGAAAAAAATGTAGGGCGCGGCTACTGGCGCAGATCGGCGGCCAAGGCTTGCATTTGATCGAGTGGCAGGAACCCCCGCAACAAGCGATTTTCCATCACGAAGCTGGGCGTGCCATTGATCTGCAGCGCGCGGCCCAGGTTGTGATTGGCCGCGATGACGTCATCCACATCCGGGCTGGACATATTCTCGACGATCGCAGCACCATCCAGCCCAAGCGCATTGGCCAGACGTGTCAACGAGCGTTCCGTGATCTCCCCCTCGAAGGCCAACAGGGCGTCATGGACGGCCTTATACGCGTCATCCCCTGCCGATTGCAGCGCAGAGATGGCAAAGCGGGACGCCAAAAGCGATTGTTCGCCAAGGATCGGGAATTCCTTGACGATGATGCGGATATTGCCATCGCCATTGACCAGTTGTTCCACATCAGGCGCGGCGCGGCGGCAGAAGCCGCAGCGGTAATCGATGAATTCGACCAATGTGATGTCGCCTTCAAGATTGCCGCCTTTCCAGCTGTGGCTGTCATTGAACAGGGCCTCTGCATGGGTGGCGACCAGCCCTTCATCCGCGTTCGCCTGGGCCACGGCATCGCGCTGTTCCAGCACGGCCACGGCCTCCATGATCACATCGGGGTTGTCCAGCAGGTAGTTGCGGATCTCCTCGCGCAGGATCTGGCGTTCTGCGTCAGACATGTTTTCCAGATCAAGGGCGGCGACCGGGGCGGCAAGGCTGACTGCAAGAGCCGGACCGGCAAGAGCTTTGGTCAGAGTGCGGATCATCTTGGCGGTCCTTTCGTTTCAACGCGCTTTGGGTCTACATGGGGCAAAAATAGGAAGACTTCCATGCGAAACTCAACCCGTTCCCAAGTTGATCCCTTCATTGTGATGGATGTGATGGAGGCCGCGCGCAAAGCGGAGGC
>JBCCAJ010000463.1:0-2491 GCA_039814845.1 Pseudomonadota bacterium
CGGGTCATCGTTTAACGCACAGAAATGGCGACATTCTTTGTTTGCACATAGTTCCAAAGCGCCTCACGCCCTTTTTCACGGCCGTAGCCTGACTTGCCATAGCCACCAAAGGGCGTCTCCACCCCGCCCGCAAACCATTCATTGACGAAAACCTGCCCCGCACGGATGTGCTGCGCCGCCCGCGTCGCCCGGTCGAGGTCTCGGGTAAAGACACCGCCCACAAGGCCGTAATCGGTCCCGTTGGCGATGGCATAGGCCTCTGCCTCGTCCTTGAAAGACAGCACCGACAGGACCGGGCCAAATACTTCCTCCTGCGCGATGGTCATATCCGGCGTGACATCCGCCATCACCGTGGGTTCCAGAAACGCGCCTGGAATGTTCATCTTTCGCCCCCCGGTCACGACGCGCGCGCCTTGGGCTTCGGCATCACTCACCATGCCCGCCGCGCGATCGCGCTGCGCCTCTGACACCATAGAGCCCATATTTGCGCCATACTCTGTGCGCTCAATCCCCGGCCCCACGGACAGCGATTTGGCCACGGCCTCGGCGCGCTCAATCACCTCATCACGGCGGCTCTCATGGACAATGACGCGGCTCATGGCCGAACACACCTGCCCCGCGTTGAAGTAAATCCCCCAGCGGATGTCTTTTTCAAACGCTTCCAGATCAGCGTCATCATGGACAATGGCCGCAGATTTCCCGCCCAGTTCCAGCACACAGGGCACCACATTGGCGGCAGCCGCCGTGGCGATGGCGATGCCGGTTTGAACTGAGCCAGTGAAGACGATCTGATTGACCTTCGGGTGTCCCGACAACGCAGCCCCCGCCTGATGGCCCCAACCGCAGAGGATATTGACGGCGCCTTTGGGCAGGCCCACGGCCTCTGCCGCATGGGCGAAAATGTAGTTGGCCAGCGGCGTCAGCTCCGGCGTTTTGATCACGCAGGCATTCCCGGTGGCCAGCCCCGCCGACAGCGACCGCGCGGTCATTTCCAGCGGATAGTTCCACGGGATGATCTGCGCCGACACGCCGAAAGGTTCATAATGGGTGAAGTCAAAATAGCCCGACCCCAGCGGAATGGACCGGCCTTCAACCGTTTCGGCCTGATTGCCGTAATATTCAAAATACCGCGCAGCGCCCTTGATCTCCGTATGCGCCTCCCACAACGGTTTGCCCTGCTCCAGCGTCAGAAGCTTTGCCAGCTCGTCGGCATTGTCGAGCAAATACCGCCCCATCGCCTGCACCATGCGGCCGCGCTCGACGGGCCGCAGATCGGACAGCACGCGGGAGGCATGCACCCGCGCGGCGGCCTCCACCGCCGCGTCCACATCCGCCTCATCTGCCAGCGCTTGAGCGGCAAGCACGTCACCCGTGCCGGGGTTCACCACATCCACGCGCCCCGCACCACCATCGGCCCATGCGCCGTCGATGTAATTCTGCCAATAGTCTTTCATCGGTCTTTTCCTTTTAACCGGAGACGCGGTGCTCATAGAGCCGCTGATAATGAGGGATCATGCGCCGATATACCTGTTGCACGCGCGCGGGGCATTCATTGATGTCGATATATTTGCGGGTTTGCCGGGTCAGGCCAGTGGATTTGGCCAGATTGGAATGAAAGGATCCGCCATCCCACCAACTGTGCTCTGACGGATCGCCACCGGGTTCCCAACTCAAGGCCTCTGGCATGTAAGGGATGCCAACACCCTCACAGAAGGCTTGCGTCACCCGTTCAGGATCATCCAGCAAATCATCACTGTCGATCACCGGCGGGGGCGCACCGTTCAGCGCCCAGAGAAGATCAAACAGCGCGCGTTGTTCGGGGAAGCCCACTTCGCCTTCGTGGAAATCCGGCCATTTGGAGTGCATGGACGTGATGGTTTTCGCCGGGTCACGGATCAGGAACGCATGGGTGAAGTTCGACAGGAATTCCGGCGTCCACATGTGGGATATATAATGTGGGAAATCCTTCAAGAACACCGGCCCTTTTTCGGCGCGCGCCTGAATATCGTCCCAGACACTTTCCAACGTCAGGCCGGGCGTCGTGACCTCCCCGTCCGTATAGCGGTGCCAAAGGGGGGCCTCCCCTTGATACCACGCTTCCCCAAAGGGTTCATGCAGGCAATCGAGATCGCCGCGCTGGCGCATCATCCATTCGAACGCGGTGGAGGTAGAGCGGGGCACAGCCCAGAGCGCGATAATCTCATGCATGGTATTGGTCCGTTGCGTGGTGCCAGAGATTTCATGCCTCCGGCGGGGATATTTTCAGCAAAAAGAAACGACTAGAGAGTTGCGAGGAGTTGGCCCCGGGTTCCTTTTGGTGGCCGCGTGGGGGTGAGGCCGAGAGACTTGAAGATGCGCCAGTAAAGCGCGGTATCGTGGCCGATCACGGGTTTGCCCAAGCGCTCTTCCAGCATTTCTGTCAGGTGCACGGGCCGTTGCGGCAGCCCGTCAGACCCGGAGCGGAAGTTGCACATGCCATTGATCAGGTAAG
>JBCCAJ010000378.1:0-3365 GCA_039814845.1 Pseudomonadota bacterium
CTTGCCTATTCGCTGGCACGCCAAAACGACATGAAGCCGGTGGCCGTGCATTGAACCTGCTGCGGTTTGCGGCACTTTCCCTGACGCTTGCCCTTTTGTGTGGGCAAGCCGCGGTGGCCTTCCCGAGGGAGGGCGAAAGATGTGTGCAAAACCAGCTTGCCTTCCTGGGTCACGACCCGGGCCCTGTTGACGGCTTCATCGGCCCCCAGACCCGTGCTGCTGCAAATGCTTGGCTGGAAAAGTCCAAGTTCAGCAATCTATCGGCCTTGCCTGATCTCACCCGCACGACGGCCCTGCAGTGGTGCCGCGAAATGGGCATGCACACATTTCAGGTACGGCAATTTTGGCCATCGCGTGACAGCGTCAGGGTTGTCCCGGATGCGCCACTTCAGGGCGTTAAGGCACGTTTGCTAGAAGATGTGCTGGGCGAAGTGCGGCGATATTTTGGAGGGCGGTACAACATCTGGCTGTCTGGCAGTTATGACGTCATCGCCGCTGAAAACACGAACACGATTTCCGAACTGCTGCGCGATGCACATGGCGAACGCGCGTTCAATTTTCGGTTTCGGAACAATGATCGCATCTGCGCGAAAGATGGCCCCATTGGCATAGCCTATCCCAACGTGATCGGCATCTGCCTCAGACCGTCCAACGCGCAAGTTGGACCGACGGAGTACACATCCAAAAATCGCCGGACCTACTACATTGTAGCGCATGAGTTCATGCATCTTATCCAGTTTGAGCTGTCAAACTTTCACAACGCCGACCTCTATTTCGCAAATGACGGGAAGACCAAATTTGGGCCGGAGTGGCTTATCGAAGGCGGTGCCATGTATTTCATGAGTGATTTCTGGAACAGGTACACGAAGGAGGACAGATCAACGCTGACAAAAGTGCGGTTCGAAGCAAACGCCACCGATCTGGGCCTGCGGGATTTGCGCCGGCATGGATCGGTTGAATCCTGGGCGGAATATCTGGTGGCTCATCTCGCTGCGCATTTTCTGGTGCAGAGGTTTGGCGCCCAAAGCCAGTTTGAATATTGGCGGGCGTTGGGGCGCCTGCAAGATCAGGACAAAGCGTTTCGCGCGGTCTTCGGCATGTCCATGGACGCGTTTGAGACCGAGTTTGAGACCCTGAGGCAACACCTGCCTCCCACGAAGGTGTACGGTGCCATAGCCAAGGCAAAGGGATCGGAAAAGCCTGGCTCTGGTCAAACGCAAAACAAGTAGTATAGGCGGCCGTTTTAAGCACTTCCCTTGGTGAAAAGGTCCTGTCATACGAAGGCCTAACCTGACGGGAGCCCAGGCCCATGACGAAGATCATCACTGCCCTTTCCGAAGTCTCAAACAGGTATGACGCGCTGCTCGTTGATCTGTGGGGCTGTGTCCATAACGGTGTGACGGCTTTTCCCGGGGCGGTGGAGGCGTTGCGAACGTACCGGGAAGCAGGCGGTATTGTGGTGCTCGTGACCAACTCACCGCGCGCACGCAACCGGGTAGAGCGGCAGTTGGACACGTTCAATGTGCCCACCGATTGCTGGGATACCATTGCCACCTCGGGCGACAGCGCGCGGGCGGCGATGTTTCGGGGCATGGTGGGCGAAAAGGTCTATTTCATCGGCCAGGATAGTGACCTGAAATTCTTTGACCCCCTGTCCATCATAGACGACCCGGTAGAGATCACGCGCGTGCCGCTTGATCAGGCCGAAGGGATTGTCTGCGCGGGCCCCTTTGACCCCAGCGCTGACCCGGAAACTTGGCGGCCTGACCTTCTTTTTGCAAAGCAAAAGGGCATGAAATTCCTCTGCGCCAACCCCGACATCGTCGTGGACCGTGGCCACGTGCGGGAATGGTGCGCAGGTGCCGTGGCCAAGATGTATTCCGAGATGGGCGGTGAGAGCTTGTACTTCGGCAAACCTCATCCGCCGATCTATGATCTGACCTATCGTCGGCTGGAAGCGATCCGGCCGGGCGTCCAAAAATCAAAGATGCTGGCCATCGGCGATGGCATCCTGACCGACATTCCCGGGGCCATTGGTGAGGATATCGACAGTCTCTTCATTTCTGGCGGGCTGGCAGCGGAGCAGACAAAGACCGGGGCGCAGGACGGTGCACAGGACGGCGCACAACCCGACCCGGCCGCGTTAAAGGATTATTTGGCCTCCGAAACTATCGATCCGACCTATACAATCGGGCTCCTGCGTTGATCCGGTGTGACTGTTTGGTTTCGCCGATTGCTTTAGACCAAAGAATCGCTTGCTTTTCTGCGGCTGCAAAGTAATTAAGTTGCTGACACGACGCGGCTGGCGTTGTGATTGTTACCGACGCGTCGGATCTGGAGGGTCAAATGTTGGATAATATGCCCCGCGGCACCATCACAATTGAAGAAATTGAAATGGGCATGGTGCGGTCCCTGCGCAAAGTGGTCACCGATCAGGACATTGAGATGTTCGCGCAGGTGTCCACCGATCATAACCCGGTGCATATGGATGATGATTACGCCCGCGACACGATTTTCGAAGGCCGCATCGCCCACGGGATGCTGACCGCCGGGCTGATCTCTGCCGTGATCGGTGAACAGCTGCCGGGGCATGGCACTGTGTACATGGGGCAGACGCTGAAGTTTTTGGCGCCCGTCCGCCCGGGCGATCAGGTGCTGGCAGAGGTTGAAGTGATCGGAATTGATCACGGCAAGCGTCGGGTGCAGCTGGATTGCCGGTGTTTGGTCAACGGCAAGAAAGTTCTGATCGGTGAGGCGACTGTGCTGGCGCCATCGGGCAAGTTCGACTGATCCTCAAGCCGCGCCAGAGATTTCATGCCTCCGGCGGGGATATTTTTAGCAAAAAGAAACAGCTTGGGTCTGAGCCGGTTGTGCGGGTTGCGCATCAAACGCGGTTTGGCTACCCGTAGCCTATGCGCATTGTCCGTGATCATTCTTTTGTGGACCCTGATGACAAAGGGGCATCCGTCGCGATTGGGAATTTCGACGGGGTGCATCTTGGCCATCAAACCGTGATTGATATGGCGCGAGGCGCGGGGGACGCCATAGGCGCGCCTTTGGGGATTTTAACCTTTGAGCCGCATCCGCGCGAATTCTTCGCCCCCGACGCGCCCCCCTTTCGTCTGATGAGCCCCGAGGCACGCGCCAATCGGTTAGAAAAGCTGGGCGTTGAACGGCTTTATGAGCTGAGCTTCAATGCAGGCATGTCTGCGCTGAGCCCCGAACAGTTTGCCCGCGATGTGATTGCCGATGGGCTGGGGCTGCGGCACGTCGTGGTGGGCGCGGATTTCTGTTTTGGCAAAGGGCGAAAAGGGACGGTTGAGGATTTGAAGACATTTGGCGCTGAGATGGGGTTTGGGGTAACA
>JBCCAJ010000228.1:0-5127 GCA_039814845.1 Pseudomonadota bacterium
ATCTGGAAGTCTTTGCCGTTCACCTGCTTGTCGCGCAGACCGAACTGAACCGCGTTCGTGAGCGAGTTCACCATGTTGCCGCCGTAGTGGTTCAGAACCAGCGTGTCGGCACCGGACTGCAGAACAGGCGCGATGTAGGAGGAGAAGTCGGTCTGTGTCAGCGGTGTTTTCACAGCTGCAACCGTTTCCCAACCCATGGCTTCCGTCGACGACTTCACGGCTTCTTCTGTGGTGTAACCCCAGTTGTAGTCCGCTGTCAGGTGATAGGCCTTGCGGTCCGTGCCGTAGTTGGCGGCCAGAACCGGCGCCAGAGCGGCACCCGACATGTAGGAGTTGAAGAAGTGACGGAACCCGTTGGCCTTGCGGTCCTTACCGGTCGTGTCGTTGGAGTGCGTCAGACCCGCCATGAAGATAACGCCAGCCTCTTGGCAAAGCGCCTGCACGGCCACAGCGACACCAGAAGACGAGCCACCTGTGATCATTACGGCGCCGTCTTTTTCGATCATGGACTTGGCAGATGCGCGCGCCGCGTCAGACTTGGTCTGCGTGTCGCCTGTCACGTATTCGACCTTCTTGCCCAGGATACCATTGCCCTGAAGCGCTTTGGACGAGAACGTGTTCATCATGCCGCCGTCGCCGCCACCATTGAGGTGCTCAACCGCCAGCTCATAAGCGCGCAGTTCGTCTGCACCCTCGTCAGCGTAGGGGCCGGACTGCGGTACGTTGAAGCCCAGCGTCACGCTGTCGCCCGTGGGCTCGTTCGTGAAGGCGGACGCGGATTGCGCCGTAAAGATGGTCGGCAGAGCAAGGCTGGCACCGGCAACGGAACCTGTCTTGATGAGACCACGACGCGTGAGGTCAGTTTTGGACATAGAAATCCTCCCTAAAGTGATTACCCCAAGGGGTCTCCTCATTTACCCCCCGGACGCACAACGTGCTGCGGTATTATGGTGAGATGGCTGAAAACGGTTCAATAACTGCCTCAGCGTAAAGAAATGTTTTGTAAATTTTTGAACAAGGCGACTGGTAAATTTGTAAATTTCTTTCTATCACATAGGCGAAGTGACCGGAGTTTAACACAAAATGGAAAACACGCGCGCCTCAATGATCGGTAGCCGTATCCGTGAAAGGCGGGTGATGGCAGGCATGAAACAGGCCGAACTGGCCAAGGCCGCGGGGATTTCGCCGTCCTATCTCAACCTTATCGAACACAATCGTCGGAGAATCGGAGGCAAGACGCTCAACCAGTTGGCCGATGTGCTTCAGGTGCCCGCAGGGCAACTTTCAGAGGGGGCTGAGGCTGCGCTTTTGCAGGCGTTGCAAGACGCGGCCAAGACGGCGGAGGGGGCAGAAACGGACCGGGTTGAGGAATTTGCCGGCCGTTTTCCGGGCTGGGCGCAACTGGTCTGCGATCTGGCCCGCGAACGTGATGATCTGACCCGCGCCGTCAACGCGCTGACCGACCGGATCGCCCATGATCCGGAACTGGCTACCTCGCTGCATGAGGTGATCTCTACTGTGACTGCGATCCGGTCCACCGCATCGATCCTTGCGGACGGCGCGCTGGAGCCGCAATGGCAAAGCCGCTTTCACCGCAACATCAATGAAGACAGCGAACGCCTGGCAAGCGAGGCCGAAGCGCTGGTGCGCTATTTGGAAGGGGCACCGGGGGCAGAAATGGCGATGCAGTCCCCGCTCGAACAGGTGCACGCATTCATGGCCGCGCATGATCACCACTTCTCAGAGCTGGAAGGGGTGGGCGGGTCCGCGCGCGTTGCCTCTATCGTCGCGCGCAGTGACCTTCTGCCCAGTGACCCTGCCCAACAGATCGCAACCATGCTGCTGAACCGATACGTGGAAGATGCGCGCGCCCTGCCTATGGGGGAATTGACGGCGTTTGTGGGGCGGCGCGGCGTCGACCCGGCTGGCATAGCTGAAGACACTGGGATCAGGCTGGCCCTTGTGATGCGGCGTCTGGCCAGCCTTCCTGAAGATGTGGCGGGGCCAGTGGGTCTGTTCGTATGCGATGGGACGGGTCGTGTGATCTTGCGCAAACCCGCATTGGGCGTTGAGATCATGCGCGAGAGCCACACATGCCTGCATTGGCCGATCTATGACGTGCTGTTTCAGACCGGCCATGTGGTGGAACGACGGGTGCATCAGGGCGAAGCGCGCGTGCTGGCCCTTGCCGCGAGTGAAGAAGTTCAGGCACCGTCGGTTGATCGCGCCGCCCAGTACCATGCCCATATGCTTATCCTGCCCGATCCGGGCGAAAAGGCAAAAGGGCACGCCCATCGCATTGGCCAATCCTGCCATATCTGCAGCGATGGGATATGCGGCTCCAGTACCACTTAATAGGACTTCTGATCAGGATTTACACCGGCGGCAATTGCGGCCTATCGTGAAGGCCTGAGCCCGTCGTGAATACGTGTCCAGCAGGTGACGCATGCGATTTTTGCCATTTGTCTTCGTTCTATGCCTTTTGGCCCCGCGGGCTGCGGTCTCAGACGAGACAACCAGAAACCTTCAATTTGTGCTCAGCTATGCGGGATATGACATCGCTCAGCTTGACGGGCAGATGGGGCCGCAGACCCAACAAGCCATCGCGTTGTTTGAGGCAGATTACGAGGCGGCGTTCAAAGACAAACACGTCTTTGTCTCGGGTCTTTATGCGCGCATTGAGCAGGTCTTGGCCAACTGTCTTGCCTTTACCGAAGATGTTCTGAGGCGTGAGGGAGGTGAGACGATCTCTGACGAAACTCTCGACTTCTGCGCAAATTTTGCCGTCCGGCGCACATCGGTGCCAACAGGGTTTCCCACGCAAACCCACCTTGGGTATCTTGAAGATGTCTACAAGGCTTGCGGGGTGGGTCAGCATCTGACCCGCTATGACTTCGAATACGTGTTGCTTCAGGGGGTGCGGCAAAGCCGGATGATGGAACGCTCACAGGCGACATATGACGCATTTCTTGTCGTGTTTGAAACCCACCGTAGAAACATGGAAGACACGGGCGGGTTCGCGACTGCTTCAATCGCCTGCAAACTAGGTGCCAGCGTTGCTGACAATCCGGAAAGCGTCGGGATTATTCGGAAATTCATGCTGGAAGAGTTCAGGATCATTGGCGATCTGATGGGGGATTTCTCGCGAAAAAGGTGGTTTCAAAGGTTGAACTAAGCGAACTCAGTGAAAACGCTTTGTGGCCGGGTGTCTTTGCTTGCCGCCGCTAAACCTTTCGCTCAGAACTCCGGATTCCGGGTTCGAACTGATAAAGCATGGGGATCACGCTTCTTTTGGCTGAAAATATCCCCGCCGGAGGCACAAAGTCTTCAAAAACCGAAGCTTTGACAGCCCCGGCAAACCGTTAGATAGTATTTAAAACCGCACTCAATCGGAGGGGAGGCCGATTGCATGGGCAAGAAAGTGATCGTCATCGAAGACGAGCGCAATATCATTGAGGCTATCAGCTTTATCCTGTCGCGTGACGGCTGGGATGTGGCGACCCATTCCAACGGCCATGACGCCGTCGACGCGGTGCGCGCGCGCAAGCCCGATATCGTGATCCTTGATGTGATGCTGCCGGGCAAAAGCGGTTTTGATATCTTGACCGAGATCCGCAACGACACGGATCTGGGCCAGATCCCGGTTCTGATGCTTACCGCGCGCGGCCAGACCAAGGATCGCGAAATGGCCGAGCGTGCGGGCGCCAGTGCCTATATGACCAAGCCGTTCGCCAATGCCGAGGTGCTGGACGCCGTGCGCCAGTTGGCCGATGCGTAAAACGCGCGAGGGAGCACGGGAAGGAGCACGCGAAGGAGCACGGGGAGGAGCCGTGCCATGAGCGAGGGCAAACCCCCGCTTTTCGTTCAGCAGCGCACCTATCGCCGTCGCCGCATGGCTGATGCTGCGCGCATGCTGCCTGTTCTGGGTGGGATCCTTTTCATGATCCCGCTTCTGTGGGTCGACGCCGCCAGCATGAGCACGGCCACGGTGATGGTCTATCTTTTCGTGGTTTGGGCGGCTTTGGCGGCGATTGCCGGTCTGTTGTCGCGGCGATTGGGGCCGGAGGAAGACCAGCCTGGCGATGAGGATGCGGGCTGATGGCGATGCTCAATCTGCTTGTGCTTGTTTGTCTGGGCTATGTGGCGTTGTTGTTTGCGGTGGCCTTTATCGCAGATCGCGCCGCTGCCTTGGGGCGCGCGCGTTGGCTGCGATCGTCGCTGATCTACACATTGTCGTTGTCGATCTACTGCACTGCATGGACATTCTATGGCGCGGTGGGATTTGCCGCGCGATCGGGGTTGGAATTTGTAACGATCTATCTGGGCCCCACGCTGGTGATGATCGGGTGGTGGTTTACCCTGCGCAAAATGGTCCGGGTGGGGCGCAGCCAACGCATCACGTCCATTGCCGATCTCATTTCTTCGCGCTTTGGCAAATCCAACACGCTGGCCGTTTTCGTGACCGTGATCGCAGTCATTGTTCTGGCCCCCTATATTGCGCTTCAGCTGCAATCAGTGACGCTCAGTTTCTCGACCGTGGCGTCCAGCGATTTCATCGCGACGGATGATGCAACGGGGCAGCAATCCACCGCTCTTTGGGTGGCGGCCGGGCTCGCCCTTTTCACCATCCTTTTTGGCACGCGCAATGTGGACGCGAATGAACGCCACCACGGTGTGGTCATTGCGATTGCCATTGAGGCCGTGGTCAAGCTGGTGGCGCTTCTGGCGGTCGGTGTCTTTGTCGTATGGGGTTTGTCGGGGGGCGTTGCGGACACGCTGGCGCGGATCGAGGCCTCACCCATTTCTGCGTGGGACGTGCCGGGCAGCCGCTGGGTGGGGCTGACGCTTTTGTCGGCGGCGGCCTTCATCTGCCTGCCGCGGATGTTTCAGGTGATGGTGGTGGAAAGTGAGCATGAAGACCACTTGCGCGTGGCCTCCTGGGCCTTTCCTGTATACCTCATGCTCATGAGCCTCTTCGTGGTGCCCATCGCTGTTGTGGGCCTTGAGATGTTGCCGAAAGAGGCCAATCCCGATCTTTTCGTGCTGACCCTGCCGCTGATGGCGGGGCATGAGGGGCTGGCGATCCTGTCCTTTCTTGGGGGGTTTAGTTCTGCAACCTCGATGGTG
>JBCCAJ010000042.1:0-11356 GCA_039814845.1 Pseudomonadota bacterium
GAAGGAGATGACACATGACCGACATCCGCATCGAACGGGAATTTGCCGTCTCCCCCGAACGCCTGTTTCAGGCTCTAACAAACGGGAAAGAGACCCTAAGCTGGTTCGGCCCGGAAGGGTCCCGGGTCACGGATGGGCAAACAGACTTCACCAAAACGGGGCCGTGGTTCGCGGAAATGATTTCCGCGCAAGGCAACCGGTTCAAGGTCTCGGGCCAAATAACCCATGTCACCCCGCCGCGGTCCGTTGGCTACACCTGGGGCTGGCACGATCATGATGACGTTCGCGGTCAGGAAAGCTTTGTAACGCTGACGGTGGAACCCGCGGCTAAAGGCGCAAAGCTGATTATTGATCATCGCGGGCTTGGAGATGACGTGATCGGCGCGAGCCACACGCAGGGCTGGAACAGCTCTCTGGCTTCGCTCGCCGTGTATTTGGAAACCGCAGACTAACCAGAGAGGAGAAGACAATGACCAAGTTTATGTTTGCCTATCACGGCGGCGGTGGTGCGCCCGAGACACCCGAAGAAGGCGCGGCGGAGATGGCCAAGTGGCAATCCTGGCTGCAGGGAATGGGTCAGAAATGCCACGAAGAAGGTGCGCCCGTCGGGTTGTCGAAGACGGTGACGAAGTCTTCGGTCGAGGACAATGGCGGGGCGAATCCGCTGTCGGGTTATTCCATCGTGGACGCTGCCAGTATCGAGGAGGCTTGTGAGATGGCGAAGGGCTGTCCCATCGTTGTAGATGGAAGCGGCAGCGTGGAAGTCGCCCCGATCATGGAAATGTAACGGCCTGCTCGTCCGCCCGAACGGACAAACCCATTCAAGTCAGGGCGCAGACCACCGGCTGCGCCCTGACTGACCGTTTAAGCCGCTCGGGCGCGTGCTTCGTTCAGCATCAGAACGGCTTTCGCGGCCTCACGCCCTTTCTCAACAAAATGCGCGCGGAAGATCGCATCGTGATGTGTGGTTTCTTGGTACTGATGCGGGGTCAAAGACACCGATAAGACCGGTACACCGCTGTCGAGGCCCGCTCGCATAAGCCCGTCAATCACGGCCTGCGCCACGAAATCATGGCGGTAAATCCCCCCATCCACGACGAAAGCCGCGGTGACAACCGCCGCATAGCGCCCCGTCATGGCCAAATCACGGGCCATCAGGGGCATCTCAAACGCGCCGGGCACGTCGAAAACATCGACTTGATCGGCGGGGATGATGTCGCAAAATCCTTCCAAAGCGCGGGTCACAATCTCGGCGTGCCAGTTGGCTTTGACAAAGGCGTATCGGGTGTGTGTCATGGTCATTCCTTTCCTGTATCGACACGTTCACCCAAGGCGCAGCACGACAGGAAAGACGAGCGCATCCCTGCGCCCATCACCTGACGTTCTCTTCCATCCGGACTATCACCGTCGGCCCCGGAATCGCACCGGGTCTGCTGTCCCAAGGGGTCGGTATGACCCCGAGGCGCTCGCGGGCTTCAGGGTTGCCCCTGTCACCGCCGGTGGGGAATTTCACCCCGCCCTGAGAACAGGGTGCAATCTGTGCTTGGACAATCGGAATGACAAGGCTTGATTTCGCAGCAGCGCGGCGCGAACGTCGGGTTAAAGAAGGGGATGCACATGCGATTGGGCGGAAAAACCGTAGTCACAACCGCCGCCGGAGCGGGGATCGGACGGGCGTCAGCCATTGCCATGGCAAAAGAGGGGGCCACTGTCTATGCCACGGACATTGATGAGGCGGCTTTAGACAGCCTGAGCGCGGTGTCAGACAACCTGATCTGCGCGCGACTGGATGTAACTGATCCTGACGGGATCGCAGAATTCGCGGCCACCGTGCCGACGCCTGATGCACTGTTCAACTGCGCTGGATTTGTCCATGATGGCACGTTGCTGACGGCAGACGATGCCGCATGGGACAAGACGTTCAACCTCAATGTCCGTGGCACGGCCCGAATGATTGAGACTTTTCTGCCCCGCATGATCGAAAACGGCGGCGGGTCGATCATCAATGTGGCCTCTGTCGTGTCCTCGATCACCGGGGCTGCCAATCGGTGCATCTACGGGGCCAGCAAGGGGGCGGTGATGGGCCTGACCAAATCCATTGCTGCTGATTTCGTAACCGACAAGATCCGCTGCAACGCGATTTGTCCGGGCTCTGTGCTGACCCCTTCGATGAAAGAGCGCATAGCGGCGGGCGGGGATTATGAGGCCGCGTTCGAGAAGATGCTGGATCGCCAACCCACTCGTGAAATGGCCACGGCAGAAGATATCGCACCCATCGTGGTCTATCTGGCCTCGGACGAATCGAAGGTCGCCACCGGGCAATTCTTCGTCGTCGATGGCGGGTGGACGATCTGATGGACAGGATCGGCTTCATCGGGCTGGGAGCCATGGGCCATGGCATGGCGGACAACATCCTCACCAAACACGGGGCGCTGACGCTTCTTGGCAATCGCAACCGTGCCCCTGTCGACGATCTAGTTGCCAAAGGTGCTGTCGAAGCCGCGACCCCGGCCGCCCTCGCAGAGGCCTGCGATGTGATCCTCTTTTGCCTACCCAATTCAGACGTGGTGGAGCGTGTGATCGCGGATATGGGTAAAGCGCTTTCGCCCGGAAAAACCTTGATCGACACGGGCACATCTTCGCGGGAATCGACCCTAAAATTACACAAATCGCTGGTCTCCCGTGGTGTCCATTTTGCTGAAAGCCCCCTGACTGGCGGCACACTTCAGGCGAAAAACGCAGAGCTGGGCGCGCTTGTGGGGGCCGATATCGACGTGTTCGAACGGATTGAACCGATACTCACTATGGTCTGCGCGACGGTTCAGCGTTTCGGCCCGGTCGGCAGCGGCGCGGCTGCGAAGTTCGTCAACAACTACATGGTCATGGGCATCGCTGCGGTGGTCTGTGAGGCGTTTCACGTGGCGCGATTAACGGGTAGCGATTGGGGCAAGCTTTACGATGTTGTGATCCGAGGATCAGCGGATTCGGGTGTCTTTCGCCGGATCATCGGCAACGCGAAAGATGGCGATTTCGAAGGTTATGTCTTTTCCGTCGAGAATGCGCTCAAGGACATGAACTACATCAGTGAGATGAATGATACGTTGGGGCGAAATACGGCTCTAAACCGGGCCATTCACACCTTTTTTGAAGACGCGATTAACCAAGGTCATGGGCCAAAACTATTGAGTGAATTGATGCGCCCAGATATTGGCGAAACCCTGTTCAAGCGACAGGATGACCAAGCGTAGAGTCTGGGAAGTCTGGTAAGTCCGGGGCGCGCGTGCTGGATCGCGGGCAAACGACAAAGTGGAGTTGAGTCAAAAGACCAGACCTGTCAGGCATTGCCTGGGCTATTGGGGGTGTCCTGAAAACGCCTGACCGGCCTCGTCGATTTGATCCAACGGAAAACGCACGCGCGCCCCGGGTGAAAAGTTTCCGGCGGCATTAGTCCCCCGGAAACTCTTTACTTCAGCCTTCCGACGACGTCTCGGGCAACATGCCGACACTGATTGCCTCGGCCACCTCTTCGGCGTCGAGAACACCATTGGCGTCTACGTCAATCTCGGCAAAGACGGCTGCACCGGCCTCGGGCATCGCCTCGTTGAATTCGGTCATGGTCACGGCCCCGTCACCATCCGCGTCAAGCTTGGCCTCCCCCGCCATCAGCGCGGTGGGTACCAAAAGGATAGTTGCAAGGCCTGTGATTTTCAGAAAGGTCATCATCTTGATCTCCTCAGTCCTGAGTTAGTGAGGAAGCGCGTTCCTCTGGGTACAACATGGAGAGAGAGTGAGACCCTGTCAGCGGCGCGCGGGTCAACGAGAGGTTTTCCGCAGGAAGAGGCCGAAATAAGGGCCGATGCTTTGCAAGAGATTGCCGGTCCAAATGCCCGTACCGCCGACCGGCAGGATACTGCGATAGCAACCCCTAGGGATCGGCAGAAATTGGAACACCAAGCCTGTGATGACATGCATGGCGAAAGATCGCGCATGGCTTAGACAAATGAGGGATTCGTTTTGATATGGCCCGTCACGACACCGCGACAGTTGACGACCGGCTGGGTCAGGAACCGCAACACCGCAGGATCTGCGGCGTCCAACACGCCCAATCGAACCAGCAATGCGGCAATCACGCATTCCGAGGCGCGAAATGCCCCGTCATCAATCTTCAGCGCAATACCAAGCCCGCGCGATGGTAGGATGCCAACATAAAAGCCTTCCGCCCCAGTTTTGATCGCAAAGGGCTCTTTTGCGGCTAGCATCAGTTCGGTGCAGGCTTTTCCGACCCCTGCCACATGGGCCGGATGGGCGGCCATGGCTTGCCACAACCGGCGCATTGCACGTCCACGGGTGGTCTCCTCTGTGGCGGTGGCAAACCTCGCCATCGCCCTGGCCATAGCGTGCAGTCGGGTGGCGAAATTGGGCGCAGAGCAACCATCAATACCGAATCCCGGGCTATCTTCGCCCGTGACCTCTTCAAATGCCGTGCGGCAAGCGATCTGAACGGGGTGGTCGGGGTCGATGTAATCCGGACCTGCGCCCAAATGGCGCGTTAGGGTCAGAAATCCCGCATGCTTTCCAGAACAGTTGTTATGTACCTGACAGGGCGATTTACCCGCTCGGATCAGATTTTGGAGTGCAGCCTCGTCCGTTGGCATATGCGATCCACAGCGGAAATCATCATCGACCATTCCCAGGTCATCAAGCCATGCACGCACAGCATCTGTATGCAGCGCGGCCCCAATATGAGAGGCGCAGGAAAGGGCCAAATGCTCAGTTGTCAGCGCGGCGGCATCTGCGGCACCGCTTTCGATTAAGGGCAGTGCCTGGATCATCTTGGCGGAGCTGCGCGGGTAGATCACCTGTTCCGGATCGCCCCAGCATTCCACGATTTGACCGGTTCCATCACAGATGACGGCGTGGCCCAAATGCTGACTTTCGACCATATCCCCACGCCAAACATCCACCAGTGGTACGCCTGCGATCATGCTGCCCTCTGTTCCCAAACGAAATTTTGACGCATACGTCTTTCGCTTGGGGATTGTTTCAGGCTAAAGTTACCGAGTCGAGGGCATTTGCCGACCTGCCATAACAATACTAAAACCACGGCAGTGATATTGAGGTTATAGACAGCGTGGAGGCTGTAACATGGGTTCACAGATGACGCATAGATTGATGATGGCGCTTGCGGGCGGGGCGATTGCACTTGCCGGAACCGCCAGTGCGCAAGAACAGGAAGAAAGCACCAATCAGGTGGCCGCCAAAACCGCGTGGAGCGTGTTTGAAGATCAGGACCCTCGCGAATGCTGGGCCGTATCCGCGCCGACCGAGACCGTGAACACCAAGGATGGCCGCGTGGTTGCGGTGCGCCGTGGTGATATCCTGTTAATGACCTTCTACCGCCCGGATCAGAATGTTGCCGGACAGGTGACGTTTACGGGCGGCTATCCCTTTGCTGGTGGTTCCACTGTCACACTGGAAGTGGGTGGCACGAATTTTGAACTCTTTACCGAAGGCGAATGGGCCTGGCCTGCCAGTACGGCGGATGACACCAAGATCATCACGGCGATGAAACGCGGCTCGGACGCTACGCTGACGGCGCAGTCTGCGCGTGGTACGACCACGAAGGATACGTTCTCCTTACTGGGCTTCACTGCTGCTGTGGATGAGGCCGCGAAACGCTGCCAGTAAGCGCCTGTTATTCTTGCCTTCGGAGAGAGTGTTTTTGGAAAGATGAAGCGGGTGGTTGTCCTATCTGGGGGCCGCAGCCCGCTTTAGGCGGTCATTTATTGCCAAGCCCAAGCCCTTTTCAGGGATCGAAGCGACGGCGATGGGTTTGGCCATGGCGTTGAGCTTATGAAGATGGCCAAAGAGGTTCGCGGCGGCCTCCACCAGATCGCCCGAAGCCGACAGGGTCAGATCGCCAGAGATGTCTCCGAAGCCAAGCATAACTTCTCCGGGATTGGCTTGCATCGCGTTGAGGCGCATGGGTGCATCCGGCGCGTAATGAGATGTCATCTGACCGGGCGCATTGATTTGATCATCATCGCCATGCTTTGCCAATGGCGCGCCAAGGGCGGCTTCAACCGCGTGATGGGGCAGGCCGCCGGGGCGCAGAAGACGAGGGCTTGGATTCAATCCAATGATGGTCGACTCGAGACCCACATCGCAGGTGCCGCCATCGACGATGCCTTCAATCTTCCCGGAGAGACCCGCGCCCACATGCTCTGCGGTAGTGGGACTAATGCGGCCCGAAGGATTCGCGGAAGGCGCGGCGATAGGGCCATCAAATGCAGTCAACAAGGCTTGCCCAACCGGGTGCGCGGGGAAACGAATGGCGAGTGTGGGCAGTTCAGCCGTGACCAGCGGAGACAGCCCTGAATTTGGCCTTAGCGGCAGCACGAGTGTCAAAGGGCCGGGCCAAAAGGTGCTTGCCAGACGATCGGCCGTGTCGGACCATTCAACAAGGGTCTGCGCCGCCGCAATGCTGGCCACATGCACGATCAGCGGGTTGAATCGGGGCCGCCCTTTGGCGTCAAAAATCCGCGCTACGGCCTGGTCATTGCGGGCGTCTGCACCTAGGCCATAGACCGTCTCTGTTGGAAAGGCGACCAGCCCACTTGCGCGCAAGATATCCGCCGCTGCCGTGATTCCCGCAGGGTCATCGCTAAGACTGGTGGTGGTAAGGGTCATGGCGTGACGTGGCGTGATGGTTGCTTTCGATGGTCCTAGAGGTCCCAACTACCCGTCACGGCCTTGCTTGCCAAGGCGAAGCAACTCGTCCAAGAGGCGCGCATGACTGACGCATCCAACACCTATTTGCGCTATCCATGGGAAAACCCGCCGGAGAATGGCCAAGCTATAGAAGTGGCTGATGGCGTCTTATGGATCCGCCTGCCGCTGCCGATGGCGCTGGATCACGTCAACATCTACGCGATGGATGAAGGTGATAGCTGGACCATCGTGGATACAGGTATTTTTTCCAAGCGGTCTGTCACGCTTTGGGAAGACGTGCTTAAGGGACCCCTTCAGGGCCGACCAGTCAGGCGGGTCATTCTGACCCACCATCACCCCGATCATGTCGGAATGGCCGGGTGGTTGATGGATCGTTTTGGCGCGGAACTGGTGGCGACGCGGACGTCTTGGTTGATGGCGCGGATGCTGATCCTGGATGAGGAAGAGCGCCCGACGAGGCAGGCGGTAGACTTCATGCGCGCTGCCGGGATGGACCCGCAGATCTTGGACACCCGCGCCAACACGCGGCCTTATAATTTCGCCGATACCTGTCACGCGATCCCCGTTGGCTACACCCGCGTGAAGCAGGGCGATGTGATCACCGTGGGCGGGCGCGTATGGGACGTGCATATCGGCAACGGACACGCGCCAGAGCACCTGACCCTCTGGAGCCGGAGCGACAATCTGGTTCTTGCCGGGGATCAGATCATTTCTTCGATCAGCCCCAATCTGGGCGTCTATCCGACAGAGCCCGATGCCGATCCGGTGGCCGATTGGCTGGAGGCCTGCGGGCGGTTGGCGACACTGGCCAAGCCGGAACACCTGGTTCTCAGCGGTCACAAGCGTGTCTTTTCCGGTCTGCCCATCCGCATGCGGCAGTTGATCGAAAACCACCACAGCGCGCTTGACTGTCTGCGCGCCCATCTGTGCGAACCGCGCACGGCTGCTGAGTGTTTCCCGCCGCTTTTCAAACGAAAAATTGATGGTGGGGTCTATGGTTTGGCCCTTGTGGAGTCGGTTGCGCATCTCAATCATCTGCTCCACCTTGGGGAGGTGACGCGCACCAAACGGGAAGATGGTGCGTGGCTTTGGCGCTTGGGAGGGTGAGCCATGGACAATGAGATCAACACATCTGCTGAAGCAGTGGAAAACGCCGCGATGCCTAGATGTCACGAGGTGCATGCCGATGAAGAAAACTGTCAGGGCGGGCGCAATGTGACCGAAGGGGTGGAATTGACGCCGTTAGAGGAGAAAAGCGAAGCACGCTGGGCCTATGAACGGCTGATCCTTTATATCCAGAACTTTGAGAAGATGCTGGACAACGAACATGAGATCGCAATGGGTTTCGCCGGTGACAGCTCTGGCGTGATCAGGATTGAGGGGATGGGCTACTTCGACCCGGATCTGGTGACATTTTACGGCACGGATGGTGCCGGCACAAAGACGCAGCTGATCCAACATGTCAGCCAATTGTCCGTGATGCTGCGGGCGCTGCCCAAAACCACCGAAGGCAAAGAGCCCAATCGCATCGGGTTCCGCCTTGCCCGCGATCTGAACCTGCAAAAGTCAGACACCGCGACATAACGGGGCAGGGGTCACATCCGCGCGTGACAGGGCGCGCAGGATACCTTAGCCAATGACACACAACGCGACCTCAGAAGGTGCAGCATGGCCGATCACGAGCATGGCAAGATGAACACTGATGTTCAGGAAAAGACGTTTGACGGGTTTCTTCGGTTGTCCGCTTATGTGGCTGTTGTGTCGATCTTTGTTTTGATCTTCGCCGCGCTTATCAACGGCTGACACCCTTTTCCATTAGCTGATTTTCGCCGCTCCCGCATGTCGAGGGCGGCGTTTGTACGATGTTTGGTGACTTGGCCGTTGGGCCGGGGTATACTCATGCCAGCAACGCCGAAAAGAGCGTGATGAGGCATGAGGATGGCACTTTCCAAGGACCTGTCTGCGACATGGACGCAGACGATGAACCGTTTTGCGGCCCGGCGCGCGGCGCTTGGGCGGCCGTCTACCGCATTCATGGCACAACCCGAACCACGCACCATCGGCAGTTTCGCCCGTGGCAAACAGTTAAGCGCGGGGAATTTCCTGTTTGCAGGGCATTTGCTGCACCGGCCGGATACGTCGATGTGGGATTTGGCGACACCTGATCACGCTTTTGCCGAGGCGCTGCATGGGTTTGGGTGGCTCGATGATATCGTGGCGGCGGGGGATGCACCGGCAAGGGCCGCTGCACAGGACTGGCTGTGGGCCTGGATTGATCGCTTTGGGTCCGGACAGGGACCGGGCTGGACACCTGATCTGGCCGGTCGGCGGCTGATCCGCTGGATATCGCACGCGCTGTTTTTGCTGAGCGGGCAGGAGGCGGCGGCATCCCATGCATTTCACCGGTCGCTGGCTATGCAGACACTGTTCTTATCGCGACGCTGGAAGGCTTCCGCGCCCGGACTGCCACGGTTCGAAGCGCTGACAGGGCTTATCTATGCCAGCACGTCGCTTGAGGGGATGGAGAGATTTTTCGAACCCGCCGTGGCCGGGCTTGATCGGGAATGCCGCGAGCAGATCGACGACCAAGGCGGGTTGCCCACGCGCAATCCGGAAGAATTGCTAGAGGTGTTTACGCTGCTCACCTGGGCCTCGGTCGTGATCGGGCAGACTGAACATCAAGTCAGCGACGCCCATTGGCACGCGATCAAGCGCATCGCGCCGACCCTGCGCACCCTGCGTCATTCCGATGGTGGGCTGGCGCGGTTTCATGGTGGCGGCCGTGGGCTCGAAGGGCGTCTGGATCATGCGCTGGCCAATAGTGGTGTGAAGACGCGCAAACCTGACGGGCTGTCGATGGGCTTTGCCCGGCTGAGCGCGGGGCGTACCTCGGTCATTGTCGATGCTGCCCCACCGCCCGGACGACGTGCGTCCGGGGATGCCCATGCCTCCACCCTCGCGATGGAAGTGACCTCGGGCCGACGGCCCATCGTGGTCAACTGCGGATCAGGCGTGAATTTCGGGATGGAATGGCGTCGCGCGGGGCGGTCAACGCCGTCGCATTCGACGCTCACGCTCAATGATCAGTCCAGTGCGCATCTGGATGGGGATGGGCAAAATCACGAATACCTTGTTGGTGGCCCTGCGAAGGTGCCGATGGAGGTGAGCCAGGCGCCCGACGGGCACCGGCTGAATGTAGGTCATGATGGGTATGTGGCCGACTACGGCCTGACCCATGTGCGGCAGTTGGAGCTAAGCTTTGATGGCCGCGGGTTGGTGGGGGAAGACATGCTTCTTGCGCTTTCTGGCACGGACAAAGAACGGTTTGACGCCCGCCTTGATCAGACCGCGCTGGAAGGATTGCCCTTTGATGTTCGGTTCCACCTGCACCCGGATGTCGATGTGTCGATTGATATGGGCGGCAATGCGGTCTCCCTTGTTCTGATGAGCGGGGAACTATGGCTTTTGCGGGTTGAGGGGGCGGAGATCACGGTGGAGCCCAGTGTGTATCTTGAGAAAACACGCCTGAAGCCAAGGGCATCGAAACAGGTCGTTCTGACAGGTCGGGCACAGGAATATGCCACGACGCTGCGCTGGTCGATGTCGAAGCCTGAGGATGCGCCGGTGGGGATCCGCGATTTGGCGCAGACCGGGGATCCGGTAGAGTTTTGATGCGGTGAGCCGCTCGTCCGCTCTTGCGGGCTGTCTCGCTTTTCCAAAAACCCGCGTGCGTTTCTGGGCAAGCTGTGATTGAACGCGGGCAACCATTTCAAAGGACGTTTGCCTCTATGTCTCACCTCGATCTTGCCCCGCTCAATCGTGCCCTTCTGTCCGTGTCCGATAAGACCGGATTGGTGGACCTTGGGAAGGCGCTGGCCGAGCGGGGGGTAGAACTTTTGTCGACAGGCGGCAGTGCCAAAACCCTGCGCGATGCGGGGCTGGAGGTGCGCGACGTGGCGGATGTGACGGGCTTTCCGGAGATGATGGATGGCCGTGTGAAAACGCTGCACCCGATGGTGCATGGCGGGCTTCTGGCGTTGCGCGACAATGCCGATCACAAGGTCGCGATGGACACGCATGGGATCGGGCCGATCGACCTGTTGGTGGTCAATCTGTATCCGTTTGAAGAGACAGTCGCCAAAGGTGCCGACTATGACACCTGCATTGAAAATATCGACATCGGCGGTCCGGCGATGATCCGGGCGGCGGCGAAGAACCATGCGTTTGTGAATGTCGTCGTGGATGTGGAGGATTATGACCGGTTGCTCGCGGAACTGGATGCCAACGATGGGCAAACAACTATGGCGTTTCGCCAGAGCCTTGCACAGATCGCTTATGCCCGCACCGGCGCTTACGATGCCGCGGTTTCCACCTGGATGGCGGACGCATTGGGTGAAACGACACCCCGCCGGCGCGCCGTGGCTGGGCAACTGGCGCAAAGCCTGCGCTACGGCGAAAACCCGCACCAGAGGGCGGCGTTCTACACTGATGGCTCCGCGCGGCCCGGCGTTGCCACTGCGCAGCAGCATCAGGGCAAAGAGCTGAGCTACAACAACATAAACGACACCGACGCTGCCTTTGAATTGGTCAGTGAGTTCGCACCCGAGGATGGCCCGGCCTGCGC
>JBCCAJ010000163.1:0-6213 GCA_039814845.1 Pseudomonadota bacterium
GCCCATCTGGTGGGCTATGTGGGCCCCGTCAGCGACCGCGATCTGGAAAAGATCGACGCGCCCGATGCCCTTCTTCTGATCCCCCGCTTCCAGATTGGCAAGATCGGGCTTGAGTCTGAAAACGAAGACGCCCTGCGCGGCGAGGCCGGCACCAAACGCGTCGAAGTGAACGCCGCTGGCCGCGTCATGCGAGAATTGGACCGGCAAGAAGGTCAGTCCGGCGCGGATATGCAGATCACCATCGACAGCGCGCTGCAAACCTACACCCATGCGCGGCTTTCGGGTGAAAGTGCCGCCGCCGTGGTGATTGATTGCGAAACCGGAGACATTCTGGCCAGCGTGTCGACGCCCAGCTTCGATCCCAATCTCTTTGTGCGCGGCATATCTGTGACCGATTACAACGCGCTTTTGGAAAACGAATACCGCCCCCTGCCAAACAAGGCGGTGCAGGGCATCTACCCGCCCGGGTCGACCTTCAAGATGGCCACAGCGCTGGCCGCGATGGAAGACGGTCAACTGGATCTTCGCGAAACCATCAACTGCCCCGGGCATCTTGAGGTCAGCGACCGAAGATTTCACTGCTGGAAGCGCGGCGGGCACGGGAACGTGGATTTCAATACATCGCTCGTCGAAAGCTGCGATGTCTACTACTACGAAATGGCCCTGCGCGCGGGGATTGAGAAAATTTCCGCTATGGCCGAACGGCTGGGGCTGGGGCAGCGCTATGATCTGCCGCTCACCTCAGTGGCCGCAGGGCTGGCACCGACGCGCGACTGGAAGCTGGTCAACCGTGGGGCACAATGGGTGATCGGCGACAGCGTCAACGCCTCCATCGGGCAAGGCTTCGTTCTGGCCTCTCCGTTGCAACTGGCGGTGATGACGGCCCGCATTGCCACGGGTCGGGCGATCCTGCCCAACCTGGTGAAATCCGTGGGCGGGGTGGCCAAACCCGCGCGGGTGCAGAACAAAACCGCGGGTTCGCTTGATCTGAATGAAAATCACCTGCGCGCCGTGCGCCGGGCTATGTTCGACGTGTCCAACGACCGCACCGGCACCGCCTATTCCAGCCGCGTCATTGATGATGCGGCCCGTATCGCAGGCAAGACCGGCACCAGCCAGGTCCGCAATATCACCGCTTCTGAGCGCGCAAGCGGCGTGGTCCGCAACGAGGATCTGCCCCGCGAACGCCGTGACCACGCACTGTTTGTGAACTTCGCGCCTTACGATGACCCCAAGGTCGCTGTGGCCGTGATCGTCGAACATGGCGGCAGCGGGTCCAAGACCGCCGCCCCCATCGCCCGCGACATCACGCTGCAAGCGCTCTACAAAGGCGACCCGCCTTTAGAGGTCTACCCCAACAAGGACCGCGCCAATATCCGCAACCAGCAGAAAATCCTGCGAGAATTGCAACAGCAGGCCATGTCCGGCGGAAACGATCAGGCATGAGCTATCTTGAATACACTCTCAAGACCACGCCCACGGGCCTGCGCAAAGTGCTGCATTTCAACTGGGGTCTGGCGCTTTTGCTGACGGCGGTTGCGGGGGTTGGGTTCCTCATGCTGTTCTCGGTCGCAGGCGGGTCATTCTCCCCTTGGGCTGAACCACAAATGAAGCGTTTCGCCGTCGGTTTTGCCCTGATGTTCTTTGTCGCCATGGTGCCCATCTGGTTCTGGCGTAACCTCTCGGCGGTGGCCTATCTGGTGGCGCTGATCCTTCTGATCGCGGTCGAATTTGCAGGCTTTCAAGGCGGCGGCGCGCAGCGTTGGATTGATCTGGGCTTCATGCGGCTGCAACCGTCAGAATTGATGAAAATCAGCCTCGTGATGGCGCTGGCGGCCTATTACGATTGGCTGCCCATGTCGCGCGTGTCCCATCCGGTTTGGGTGCTGCTGCCCTGCGCCTTCATTCTGGCACCTGTCGGGCTGGTCCTGCGCCAACCCGATTTGGGCACGTCCATTCTTCTCATCACCGCAGGGGCGGTGCTGATGTTTCTGGCGGGCGTGCATTGGCTGTACTTCGCGGTGGTCATCGGGGCCGTCGTCGCGCTGATCTTCACGGTGTTTCAAAGCCGGGGCACCGATTGGCAGATGCTGGCGGATTATCAATTCCGCCGCATTGATACTTTCCTTGATCCCTCCACCGATCCGCTTGGCGCGGGCTATCACATCACGCAGTCCAAAATCGCTTTGGGGTCCGGCGGCTGGACAGGGCGCGGGTTTATGCAGGGCACCCAATCGCGGCTCAACTTCCTTCCCGAAAAACACACCGATTTCATCTTTACCACCCTGGCCGAAGAGTTCGGCTTTATCGGTGCCCTGTCTCTTTTGGTGCTTTACGGGTTGATCATCCTCTTTTGCATCATCTCCGCCCTAAACAACCGCGACCGCTTCGCCTCACTCCTCACTCTGGGCATTGCCGTCACGTTTTTCCTTTTCTTCGCCGTCAACATGTCGATGGTGATGGGCCTCGCGCCCGTCGTCGGCGTGCCCCTGCCACTGGTCAGCTTCGGTGGCTCCGCCATGTTGATCCTGATGATTGGCTTCGGCCTTGTCCAATCCGCCCATATTCACAGGCCGCGCTAAATGACGCTCAATATCCTTTACGCCGGTCGGCCTGCCCGCTGGCCCGAATTCCAACCGCACTTGCTGGCGGAATTCAAAGCCACCGGGTTGGAGGTGCATCTCTCCCAAGACATCGCGCCTGCGGACGTTGATTACATCGTCTACGCCCCCACTGGACCGGTGCAGGATTTCACCCCTTACACCCGCACCAAGGCCGTGCTCAGCCTTTGGGCGGGGGTCGAAAAGGTCGTGGGCAATCAAACCCTGACCCAGCCGCTCTGCCGAATGGTGGACGAAGGCCTGACACTCGGGATGACTGAATGGGTCACCGGCCACGTCCTGCGCCATCACCTCGACATCGACAAAGACATCACCCGCGCGCCCGGCAATTGGGATGCCGCCATCCCGCCCTTGGCCCATGAACGCCCCATCACCTTCCTGGGTCTGGGCGAACTGGGCCAGGCCGCCGCCGCACCGCTGATCCATCTGGGCTTCCCCGTCACCGGTTGGAGCCGCAGCCCAAAGTCCATCCCCGGCATACGCTGTCTGCATGGGAATGATGGGTTGCAAGAAGCGCTGTCAGAGGCGCAAATCGTCATCCTTCTCCTACCCAACACCCCCGCGACAGAGAACATGCTGAACGCTAGCACCATGGCCATGCTCCCGCGTGGCGCGGTAGTTATCAACCCGGGCCGAGGGCCGCTGATCCATGACGAAGATCTGCTAGAGGCCTTGGACAGCGGACAAGTGGGCCACGCCACATTGGACGTCTTCCGGGTCGAGCCGCTGCCCGAAGATCACCCCTTCTGGGCCCATCCAAACGTGACCATCACCCCCCACATCGCCGCCGATACCCGCCCGTCGACCTCTGCCAAGGTCATCGCTGAAAACGTGCGTCGAGGTGAGGCGGGGGAACCGTTCCTTCATTTGGTGGATCGGTCGCTAGGCTACTGAGACACACCGCCTATTTCGAAGCCCCCGCCTGATGGGCACCATCAGGCCGCGCCGGTCCGCCCCCGTCGAACCTTTGGTTCGCCTTTGGCGAAACGGGCGGCGCGTTCCGCACCACCCCACGGACCGCCTCGTGAACTGATGAGGGGAGTGCCTCAGGCTTCACCCCTCATGCACAATCTTGATATGCCGCTCCCCCCGCGCCTCCGCCAAGGCCATCTGCTTCTGCCGCTCCCGAAACCGCGCCTTGTCCTCCTCGGACGTCTCCTCCGCACAAAGATGACACGACACGCCCTCCTCAAATTCAGGCCGCTGCGCATCCTCTGGCAACACAGGCCGCCGACAAGCGTGACACAGAATATGCGCCCCCTCTTCCAACCCGTGATCCACCGACACACGGTTGTCGAACACAAAGCATGACCCGCGCCAAAGGCTCTGATCCTCCGGCACCTCTTCGAGATATTTCAGAATCCCCCCCTGCAGGTGAAACACCTCTTCCACCCCTTCCCCCAACAGGTAATTCGTCGACTTCTCACACCGGATCCCGCCTGTGCAGAACATCGCAATCCGCTTGCCCTCATACTGATCCTTATGGGCCGCCCACCATTCCGGGAAATCTCGAAAAGACGCGGTCTCCGGGTCAACCGCCCCCTCAAACGTCCCAATCGCCACCTCGTAATCATTACGCGTGTCGATCACCGCCACGTCGTCCGCTTCAATCAGCGCATTCCAATCGGCAGGCGTCACATACCGCCCCGTGCCCGCGCGAGGATCGACCTGCGGCTGACCCATGGTGACGATCTCGGCCTTGATCCGCACCTTCAAACAGCGAAACGGCTGCTCCTCCGCATGGCTTTCCTTCCAGACCAAATCCGCGAACCCGTTGAGCCCCCGAATATGATCCAACACCGCCCGGATCCCCTGATCCGGTCCCGCAATCGTGCCGTTGATGCCTTCCTCGGCCAGAATCAGCGTCCCCGAAATCCGCTCCGCCTCACACAGCGCCAAAAGTGGCCCTTGAAGGGCACGCGGGTCCTCGACCTTGGTGAAGTGATACAGCGCGGTGATCGTATACATGGCGCGCGGTATGGACGATTCCGGACGCCTTGCCAACGGGGTGACGCCGCCCTGCGAATCCGTCAAACTGCCCCCAAGCGGATAGGAGAAACCCCATGCACGCCTTGATCGTCATTGACGTCCAAAATGATTTCTGCCCAGGCGGCGCGCTGGCCGTGGCGGGCGGGAATGAGATCGTGCCCGGCATCAACGCGTTGATGGAGCAGATGGACGCGGTGATCCTGACACAAGACTGGCACCCGGCCGGGCATTCCTCCTTTGCGTCCTCCCATCCCGGACGCGATCCGATGACATTGATCGATATGCCCTACGGCCCGCAGGTTCTCTGGCCCGATCACTGCATTCAGGGCACGGATGGCGCGGCCTTCCACGCAAAGCTCAACTCTGATGCCGCCGACATGATCGTGCGCAAAGGCTACAACCCCGCGGTCGACAGCTATTCCGGCTTTTTTGAAAACGACCACAGCACCCCCACCGGGCTGCATGGCTACCTCCAAACGCGGGGGGTCAACCGGCTGACCATGGTCGGCATCGCAACGGATTTCTGCGTGAACTACACCGCCGTGGATGCCGCCAAGCTGGGCTACCAAGTAGACGTACGCGAAGACCTCTGCCGCGGCATCGACCTTGATGGCTCACTGGCCGCCGCAAAGGCAGGCATGGACGCCGCCGGGGTGCGGATTATCTGACGCCCCTATGGGACTGCACCAACAGATAAAAACCTGCCGCCTGTGCGAAACCCGCTTTGCGGCCACGCACACGGCCCACGTGCCCCGCCCCGTCGCGTGGTTTCAGCCCAACGCGCGCCTTCTGATCGCGGGTCAGGCCCCGGGTATGCGCGTGCACCAATCGGGACGGCCCTTTGATGACCCCTCGGGCGACCGCCTACGCGATTGGCTGGGGCTGGACCGGAGCGATTTCTACGACACCACCCGCGTGGCCTTTGTCCCCATGGCGTTCTGTTTTCCAGGTTATGACGCCAAGGGCTCTGACCTGCCGCCGCCAAAACTCTGCGGGCAAACATGGCATGGCGCCGTGATGGAGGAACTGCGCGATGTGCGCCTGCGCGTGATCATCGGCGGCTATGCCCAAAAATACCATCTGGGCGTGCGGGGTTCCGTCACCGACACCGTCACCGCATGGCGCGATCGTGCTCCGCATGTCTTTCCCTTGCCGCACCCGTCCTGGCGCAATACCTCGTGGATCAAGAAACACCCGTGGTTTGAGGCGGACTTGCTGCCCGAACTGCGCGCCCGTGTCCAAGAGGTGATGCATGGCTGAAACCCCACTCGACCACGCCCATGAGGCGATGGAGGCCACCTCGGATGAGGCGACCCGCATGGCGTTCTTCCAACAGCTTGTGGGCACGGAACTTTTCATGTTGCTGGAACGCGAAACCACCGGCGACAACATCGAACCCAAGATCTTCCCGGTCGAAGGCCACTCCTTTGTCCTCGTCTTCGACACCGAGGCGCGGCTGGCAGAATTCGCTGGCCCCGGCTCGGCCTATGCCGCCCTGTCGGGCCGGGCCATCGCGGGGCTCTTGGCACCCGAAGGGTTGGGCCTTGGCATCAACCTCGGCGTCGCACCGTCAGAGATGCTCTTGCCACCCGATGCCGTGACC
>JBCCAJ010000343.1:0-3820 GCA_039814845.1 Pseudomonadota bacterium
AGCTCTTCAACGGCCGGCTCGACGCGGAGAAGCTCGCGACCATGGCGACTGAGACAGAACAACCCCGGTGACCCCGCCCACGGTGAAGAGGAAGAGGAACCCGAAGGCCCAGAGCATGGGTGTCTTGAACTCAATGGAGCCGCCCCACATCGTGGCGATCCAGCTGAAGACTTTCACGCCCGTGGGCACGGCGATCACCATGGTGGCCAGCATGAAATACGACTGCTGCGTCAGGGACATCCCCACTGTGTACATGTGGTGTGCCCAGACAACGAAGCCCAGCGCGCCGATGGCGATGATGGCCCAAACCATGGGCAGGTAGCCAAAGACCGGCTTTCGCGAGAAGGTCGCGATCACGTGGCTGATGATGCCGAAGCCGGGCAGGATGATGATGTACACTTCCGGGTGACCGAAGAACCACAGAATGTGCTGGTAGAGGATCGGATCCCCACCACCTGCCGGGTCAAAGAAGGTTGTGCCGAAGTTGCGGTCTGTCAGCAGCATGGTGATAGCGCCGGCCAGAACGGGCAGGGCCAGAAGGATAAGCCATGCTGTCACGAAGATCGACCAAGAGAACAGCGGCACCTTGAAGAGCGTCATGCCCGGAGCGCGCATGTTCAGGAAGGTCGTGATCATGTTGATCGCACCGAGGATGGATGACGCGCCGGAGACGTGGACCGCGAAGATCGCGAGGTCCATGGACATACCAGCCTCAGTCGTCGAGAGCGGCGGATAAAGCACCCAACCCACGCCCGAGCCCAGTTGCCCATTGCCGCCCGGAGACAGCAAGGACGCCACGCCCAGCGATGTGCCAGTGACGTAGAGCCAAAAGCTGAGGTTGTTCATGCGCGGGAACGCCATATCCGGCGCGCCGATTTGCAATGGCATGAAGTAGTTGCCGAAGCCGCCGAAAAGCGCGGGGATCACCACGAAGAACATCATCAGGACGCCATGATATGTGATCATCACGTTCCAGAGGTGCCCGTTGGGTGTGCAGGTGGCATCAGATGCCATGAACCGTGCACCTTCGAGGCACATGTATTGCACGCCGGGTTCCATCAGTTCCAACCGCATGTAGACGGTAAACAGAACCGCGATCAGGCCGACGAAGGCTGACACGATCAGATAAAGGATCCCGATGTCTTTGTGGTTTGTTGACATGAACCAGCGGGTGAAAAATCCGCGGGTGTCTTCGTGTCCGTGGCCGTGTACGGCTGCGTCTGCCATTGGCTGTCTCCCGTTTTGGGCTTGTGGCGCGGCCCGAGCGTGATTGCTTGGTTGAACGTCACTCTAAAAGCCTGCCCAGTTTGGAGCAATGCGACAAAGGTGGTTTTGCCCTGGATTGAGGTAGCGTATTGTCGCACCCCTCTTGCGGGGTAGCGCGTTGATCCAAGCGCACAGGCCGCAGAATTTGGGACGTGGTCAGAGATCCATTAAAGATTTGAAAACAAGTGGAAAAGTCTTCTTCAGTGCGGTGTCCACATCGCCCATCTCGACGGGCAGGCCCAGATCCACAAGGGACGTCACGCCATGTTCCGCGATGCCGCAGGGCACGATGCCGGAGAAGTGGTCAAGATCTGGCTCCACATTGATCGACAGGCCATGAAAACTGACCCATTTGCGCATCTTGATGCCGATGGCAGCAATTTTATCTTCCGGTTTCGCGCCTGTCGCGGTCAGCGGCTTGTCATCGCGGGTGACCCAGACGCCGACGCGGCCCCGCCGTATTTCGCCCGCGACGTTGAATTGATCGAGTGTTGCAATCGTCCACGCTTCAAGCTGTTCCACAAACCGCCGAACATCGCGCCCGCGCTGTCCCACGTTCAGCATGACGTAGACCACTCGCTGTCCGGGCCCGTGATATGTATACTGCCCACCGCGCCGCGTTTGGAAGACGGGAAACCGGTCAGGTTGCAGCAGATCGGCGGGGTTGGCAGCACTGCCTGCTGTATAGAGCGGGGGATGCTCTACCAGCCAGATGGCCTCCTCTGCCTCACCCCGCGCAATGGCGTCGGCGCGGGCCTCCATTTCGCGACAGGCCTCGTCATATCCGGTGGGCCCCGGTGATGTGATCCAGCTAACCATGCGTGCCCTGAGTCCCGCAAAAAAATGGCAACGATTCGCTCCTATCGCAAAAAAACTCAGCAAACGATTGCCTGCAAAGGAAAAATCTATGGGGAAAACCCTTGCACTTCCGACCCAACCCCGTGTTACCTTCAACTTAGCATTGTTGGATGCTCTTCACCTGGAGGAAATTTTTAATGCCATTAAAGCAGCTTACTGCGGCTCTGCTCGCCGCGTCGGTCATGGCCATTCCGGCTGAGACTGCGAAAGCAGATGAATTTGTGGGCGGCCTTGTGGGCGGTCTGATCGGCGGTGCCGTGGGCGCCGGAATTGTCAATCACCAGAACAACCAGCGTCAGCGCGCCACCACAACAACGCGCACACGCACGGTTTATGTGAACCCGCAATACTCCGCCCAGAGGGCAGAGAACCGGCAGGTTCAGACATCGCTCAACTATTTCGGCTTCCCGGCCGGTGTGGCGGATGGGGCGCTTGGCCCACGGTCACGGACAGCCATTTCCGGCTATCAGGCCTATATGGGCTATCCCGCGACGGGCCGCCTGAATGAATATGAAAAGAGCTTGCTTCTGGGCGCGTATAGCCGCGCCGTGGCGGGTGGGGCCGATGTGGCCTCCGCCATTGCCAAATCCCCCGATGGCGTGCGCGCCGTTCTGAAATTGCAGCGCGACGGCACTGTGACGCCGACAGCCACGGCAGGCTATGCCGGGCTGCCGCCAGAGGTGTCGCAGGCCGTGGATGAGGTGGCCAACAGCTCTGACCCCTCGGCCGAGCAGCTGTTGCAGCGCTCTGGTTTCATTCAATTGGCAGAATTGAATGGCGATGGCAGCACTGACTATATCATCGACACGGGGCTGGCCGGTTCCAGCTTCTGGTGCAACGCCAATGCCTGCAAGACGATGGTGTTTGCGTCCACGCCCAATGGGTATCGCCGTAACGATCTGTTGATTCAGTCGCCGACACCGGCCAGCTTCAGCTGTGTAGGCGGGACCTGTCAGGTGGCCGCACAGCCGCAGACGCAACTGGCCTCTGCTGGCAACACGGCCACACAACCGACCGTGCCCACATTCCAGACGCAACAGCCACAAGCCGCCACGCTGCCGGTGTTCAATACACAGCCCAAGCAGAAATCGCTGGCCAGCTTCTGTTCCAAGGTAAACCTTCTGACCAGCTCCAATGGCGGGTTCACCACAGTGTCCACCATGTCGGACCCGAACTTTACGCTGAGCGAACAGTTCTGTCTGGCGCGCACCTATGCGCTGGCATCGGGTGAAGAGCTGATGTCGACGGTGCAGGGCGCCACGCCGCAGCAAATCGCGGCTCAGTGTGATCAGTTCGGTGAAATGATGACCGCGCAGATCGCCTCTCTCGGGGGCAAGCCAGCAACGGGTGTTCTGAGTGACGTCAATGGTGTCATTCTCAGCTCCGGCATGTCGGCTGATCAGCTGCGCACCACGTCGCAGATCTGCATGGCCAGCGGCTACAAGTCCGACAACATGCAGACGGCGCTGGCTGGTGCGTTGCTTCTGACCGCGCTGGGCGACCGCCCGGTGGCGGAGCTTGTGGGCCACCATCTTCAGGGCGGCTTCGGCACGGCCAAAAGCGATGACATGGCGATCAACTGGTATGAGACCGCGCTGGGCGCACTCGACAGCGGATCTTCCCCGGTCTTTGCGCCAGATCAGTCCGACCGCGTGGACGTGCTGCGCCAGGCGACGCTGAAGCTGTCGGGTGCAGA
>JBCCAJ010000218.1:0-5318 GCA_039814845.1 Pseudomonadota bacterium
GGCGCCGTTTGAACTGGTCAACAAACTGCTGCGCAAGAAAGAAGTGCAGCAGGTAATCGACACCGTCTACCGTTATTGCGGGCAGAAAGAGTCTGTCATTTTTTGTGACCAGATCATGTCCATGGGCTTCAAAGAAGCCTTCCGCGCCGGGATTTCTTTCGGCAAGGACGACATGGTGATCCCCGATGACAAATGGGGCATTGTCGATGAGACGCGCGATCAGGTGAAAGGCTTTGAACAGCAATACATGGACGGCCTGATCACCCAGGGTGAGAAGTACAACAAGGTGGTCGATGCGTGGTCGAAATGTAACGACCAGGTTACCGACGCCATGATGGGCACCATTTCTGCCGACCAGACCGATGAAAACGGCGCGGTGGCCGAACCCAACAGCGTTTACATGATGGCCCACTCCGGTGCGCGTGGTTCTGTCACGCAGATGAAGCAGTTGGGCGGCATGCGCGGCCTGATGGCCAAGCCGAACGGTGACATCATCGAGACGCCGATCATCTCAAACTTCAAGGAAGGCCTGACGGTTCTGGAGTACTTCAACTCCACCCACGGGGCGCGGAAGGGTCTGTCGGATACGGCCTTGAAGACGGCGAACTCAGGCTACCTGACCCGCCGTCTGGTGGATGTGGCGCAGGACTGCATCGTGCGGGAGCATGATTGCGGGACAGAGCGTGGCATCACCGCAGAACCTGCCGTGAACGATGGTGAAGTTGTCGCCACATTGGGTGAGCGTATTCTGGGCCGTGTGGCTGCCGACGACATCGTCGATCCCGCGACGGGAGAAGTGATTGTGCCGCGCGGACAGCTGATTGATGAACGCATGGCCGACAATGTGGAAACTGCCGCTGTCCCGACGGCGCGCATTCGGTCCCCGCTGACGTGTGAAAGCGAAGATGGCGTGTGTGCGATGTGCTATGGTCGTGACCTCGCCCGTGGTACGCTGGTGAATATCGGTGAGGCCGTGGGCATTATCGCCGCGCAGTCCATCGGTGAACCCGGCACGCAGTTGACCATGCGGACCTTCCACATTGGTGGGGTGGCGCAGGGTGGTCAGCAGTCGTTCCTTGAAGCCAGCCAGGAAGGCAAGGTTGAGTTCGAAAACGCTCAGCTGCTGGAAAATGCTGCGGGTGAAACACTTGTCATGGGTCGCAACATGAAGCTGCGGATCATGGGTGAAGGCGACACGGAACTGGCCAGCCATAAGATCGGCTACGGTTCCAAGCTCTTCGTCAAGGACGGTGCCAAGGTGGCACGCGGGGGCAAGCTCTTTGAGTGGGATCCCTATACACTGCCGATCATCGCCGAAAAGGGCGGGACCGCACGGTTTGTCGATCTGGTAAACGGTGTGGCGGTGCGTGAAGTGACAGATGACGCCACCGGCATGACCCAGAGGATCGTGACCGACTGGCGCGCCGCGCCCAAAGGCAATGAGCTCAAGCCCGAGATACTCGTGGCCGACAGCAATGGCGAACCGGTCCGCAATGATGTGGGCAACCCGGTGACCTATCCGATGTCCGTGGATGCGATCCTGTCCATTGAAGACGGGCAGGAGATTGCCGCCGGTGACGTGGTTGCGCGTATCCCGCGTGAGGGTGCCAAGACCAAGGACATCACCGGTGGTCTGCCGCGTGTGGCCGAACTCTTTGAGGCACGTCGCCCCAAAGACCACGCCATCATCGCCGAAATCGACGGTTATGTCCGTTACGGTCGCGACTACAAGAACAAGCGCCGTATCAGCATTGAACCCGCCGATGAAAGCATGGAGCCCGTCGAATACATGGTGCCCAAGGGCAAGCACATTCCGGTCCAAGAGGGCGATTTCGTCCAGAAGGGCGACTACATCATGGATGGCAACCCGGCACCCCATGACATCCTGTCCATCATGGGTGTTGAGGCGCTGGCCGATTACATGATCGACGAGGTGCAGGACGTCTATCGTCTGCAGGGCGTGAAGATCAACGACAAGCACATCGAGGTTGTCGTGCGTCAGATGCTGCAGAAGTGGGAGATCCTGGATTCGGGCGAAACCACGCTGCTGAAGGGCGAACATGTCGACAAGGCTGAGTTCGACGCGGCCAATGAGAAGGCGCTCGCCAAAGGTGCGCGTCCTGCTCAGGGTGAGCCGATCCTTCTGGGCATCACCAAGGCGTCCTTGCAGACACGGTCGTTCATCTCGGCGGCGTCGTTCCAGGAAACCACACGCGTGCTGACGGAAGCCTCCGTGCAGGGCAAGCGCGACAAGCTGGTGGGCCTGAAAGAGAACGTCATCGTGGGCCGTCTGATCCCGGCCGGAACGGGTGGTGCGACGCTCAAGATGCGCCAGATCGCCCAGAGCCGCGACAACGTGGTCATCGAGGCTCGCCGCGAGGAGGCCGAAGCGGCCGCCGCACTGGCCGCGCCCATGGACGATGTGGTGGGCGGCGATCCGTTCGACAATTTCGTCGAAACCCCGGAGAGCCGGGAGGAGTGATCCTTCGTTACAGTTCAAAATGATAAAGCCCCGCTTAAACGCGGGGCTTTTCGTTTCAGGTTGTTCCAGAAAGTATACCAATATATATGTATGTATAAGTTATGCAGGTTATATATGTGTATATATTGGTATAATCATGGACCCGGTTAGAAACCCATTTGCGCCCGGAGCAGGATCAAAGCCGCCCGAACTTGCTGGTCGGGACGACGTGCTAGAGGAAGCCAGTACAGCGCTAAAGCGAATAAAGACTGGTCGACACGCACGGTCCCAGATGCTTCTGGGACTTCGTGGGACCGGTAAGACCGTTCTTTTGAATACAATAGAAAGTGTAGCCGAAGGAGATGGCTATTCAACCTCGGTCATTGAAGCGCCAGACGACAAGCCATTGGCCCAGCTTTTGTATCCAAGGATGCAACAAGTTCTGCGAAAGTTATCGTTCACTGAAACGGCTAAGGTAAAAGCCTACGATGCGATGAAGGCGCTCCGAAGCTTCGCGGGTGCATTTAAGGTTAAGGTCGGTGATGTCTCCATTTCTGTGGATCCAGAACCTGGTGTCGCGGACAGTGGAAATCTGGAATACGATCTTACGGATATGTTTGTGGCAATAGGTCTTGCTGCACAGGCCGCTGACAAAGGCTGGTGTTTGTTAATTGATGAAGTTCAATATCTGTCTTCGGAGGAGCTGGCGGCCCTGATCGTCGCTATACACAAAATTGGACAGAAACAGCTTCCGGTCATTTTTTTCGGGGCAGGGTTGCCGCAATTGGCAGGCTTGTCTGGTGATGCCAAGTCTTATGCTGAACGTCTTTTTACGTACCCAAAGGTAGGGCCTCTTGATGGTGACGCTGCTTTGCGCGCTTTGCAGGAACCAATCAACGCAGAGGGTGAAAGTATCACTGAGGAAGCCTTGGCTAAGATTATAAAAGTAACTCAGGGATATCCCTATTTTTTGCAGGAATGGGGTTTTCAAGCGTGGAACGTGGCAAATCGTTCACCCATTGAACTAGAGGACATAGAAAACGCCACCTCTCGCGCACTCAAACGTCTGGATGAAGGGTTTTTTCAAGTGCGATTTGATCGTCTTACCCCGAAAGAGCAGGATTATGTGGTTGCGATGGCAGAATTGGGCAAGGGTCCTTACAGATCTTCCGAAGTGGCAGAAAAGCTGGGTGAGGCTCCGTCCAAGTTAGGCCCGAGGCGCGCTCAGATCATTTCCAAAGGCATGATATATAGCCCGCAGCATGGTGACATAGATTTCACTGTGCCGCTGTTTGACGATTACTTGCGTCGGAATTGGGAATTGGAAAAGTAGTCAATAACCCCAAGTCGGATGAAACAATCCAGCCTTTGACGGCGTGAAAATCTCAAAACCGTCCGCAGTCACCCCGATCGAATGCTCAAACTGCGCTGACAACGATTTGTCCCGCGTCACGGCGGTCCAGTCGTCGGCCAGCACCTTTGTCTCCGGGCGGCCGAGGTTCACCATGGGCTCAATTGTGAAGAACATGCCCTCTTCCAGAGCCGGACCAAGGCCCGGGCGGCCGTAATGCAGCACGTTGGGTGGCGAGTGGAAGACGCGCCCCAACCCGTGGCCGCAGAAATCGCGGACGACGGACATGCGTTCGCCTTCCACGTAGCTTTGGATCGCGTAGCCGATATCGCCGAAGGTGTTGCCGGGCTTCACGGCTTCGATCCCGAACATGAGGCTGTCATGGGTGACCTGCACCAACCGTTCGGCCTTGCGGCTGAGTTTGCCTGCCACATACATGCGGGAGGTGTCGCCGAACCAGCCATCTACGATCACGGTGACATCGATGTTGAGGATGTCGCCGTCTTTGAGCTTTTTGTCGCCCGGAATGCCGTGGCAGACCACGTGATTGACAGAAATGCAGCTCGCGTGCTTGTAACCCTTGTACCCGATGGTCGCGGATTTTGCGCCGGCGGCCTCGACCTTTTCCTCAATCAGGCGGTCGATCTCTCCGGTGGTTTGGCCCACGAACACATGCTGGGCAATCTCATCCAGAATGCGCGAGGCCAGCGCACCGGCCGCATGCATGCCTGCGAAATCGGCACGCTCATGAATGCGAATGCCGTCGCGGGTGATCCGTCCTGTGTGTTGGTTTTGCACGTCGCTTGCCCTGCGGAGGAATATTCAGGCTATGTAGGTCAGTTGCACGGGTTATACCAGTGTTCAGAGTTCAAAGGGGAGCAGATCACCTGCGATAATCTCTTGTGGTGTGATGTGGCACCCAAGGGCGATCACCTCCATGCCCAGTTTGCGCGCAGCGCGGAAGGCCGCGACATAGCCCGCATCGTAGTCTTCGGCCAGTGTCACGCGGGTGCAATCTGTGCGTTGCACGAGATACAGCATGACGGCGCGGTGGCCCAAACGAGCCATCTCCCCCAGATCTTCAAGGTGCTTGCGGCCGCGCGTGGTGACGGTGTCGGGAAATTCGGCAAGGCCCGGGCTGCGATTGAGAGTGACGGATTTGACTTCCACATAGGTATCGATCCCGCCGCCGCGCAAAAGGAAGTCGATGCGGCTGTTCTGGCCATATTTTTGTTCCGGGAGCACCTCATCATAGCCATCAAGCCCGGGCACGCCCGGACCCGTCAAAGCCTCTTTCACGATGCGGTTGGGTAGGGAGGTATCAACGCCCACAAAGGCCGCCCCATCCTGTAGCAACCGCCAGCCGAATTTCAGTTTCTTTTTGGGGTCGTCATTGGGCTCCAACCACACGCGCGAGCCGGGGTCACAGATCGACGTCATTGGCCCCGTATTGGGGCAATGGGCGGTCACCTCGCGGCCATCCTCCAGTCGCACATCGGCAAAGAA
>JBCCAJ010000245.1:0-4869 GCA_039814845.1 Pseudomonadota bacterium
GCCGCACGCTACGTTGATTCTGCAATCAGGCGGAGCTGTGAGACCCGTGGATAGACATCCTTCCACCCACCCCCCACTCCCACCCACCACGGAAGATGATCGGATTTCATGGCTTCGTCTGTTGCGTTCTCGCCGGGTGGGGCCGGCGACCTTTTACCGATTACTGAATGCCCATGGCAATATTCGCGATGCACTCGCTGCGCTGCCTGATCTGGCCCGCGCAGCCGGTGCCAAAGGCTACACCCCTTGCCCGGAAGAGGTGATCGCGGCCGAATTTGCCCGCGCCGACCAATACGGTGCGCGGCTGATCTGTCGCGGCGATGCCGATTATCCTCCGCTTCTCGCCCAAATCCCCGATGCACCCCCTGCTCTATGGGCGATTGGCGACGCGTCCTTACTGTCTAAACCCTCCATCTCTCTGGTGGGCGCGCGCAATGCCTCCTCTCTCGGGCTGCGCATGACACGCTCTTTGGCGGGTGAATTGGGCGAACAGGGTCATGTCATATCGTCTGGTCTGGCCCGCGGCATTGACGCCGCCGCGCATAAAGCGGCCCTCGACACCGGCACCATCGCGGTGATGGCGGGCGGGGTCGATGTGGTCTACCCGGCGGAAAACACAGATCTGGCCCGTGACGTTGCCAAAGCCGGGTTGCTGATTTCGGAACAACCCATGGGTCTGGAACCCCGCGCCCGCCACTTCCCATCCCGCAACCGCATTGTCAGCGGGCTCTCCCGTGCCTTGGTGGTGGTGGAAGCTGCGGCGAAGTCGGGATCTCTCATCACCGCCCGCGCCGCCCTTGATCAGGGCCGCGAGGTTCTGGCCGTGCCCGGCCATCCCTTCGACGCGCGCGCCTCTGGCTGCAACATCCTGATCCGTGACGGTGCCATTCTGGTGCGCGGCGGGGCGGATGTTCTGGACATCCTTGCCGATCCAGTGCGGGAAAATCTGGACCAGCCCGTTCTGCCCGAAGCGGAAGCAACAGCGCCCGATCCGCACCTCGTGCCACGGGTGCCCCCGCCCACGCCAGAACCTGACACCCGCACCCGCGCAGATACGATGCAGCTCCATCAGGTGATCCTCGAACGCCTCGGCCCCTCCCCCGTGCCTGAAGATCAGCTTATCCGCGACCTTGGCACCTCTGCCGCGCAGGTCACGCCCCTGCTCACCGATCTGGAGGTTGAGGGCAAAATCGAACGCCACCCCGGCGGGCTGCTGTCTCGGTCCGGTTAAGCCTGCCGATGTGACACCGACACGATACCGACGTAGTACCGACGCGATACCGACGTTGGATTTTGCCCCATTTGGCACCCCACAATCCGACCTCTGACATCCACCACAACAGGAACCGTGACGGGCTCCATTGACATTCGCCCCCAGCACCCCACATGGTCCCCCGCCAAGAACCAGCCCCTGAGTCGAACGTTAGTCGAGAGGTTTTTCCATGCCCGTTGTTGTTGTCGAATCCCCGGCCAAGGCCAAGACAATCAACAAATATTTGGGCAACGACTACACCGTGCTGGCGTCCTACGGCCACGTCCGCGACCTGCCCGCCAAGAACGGCTCCGTCGATCCGGACAACGGCTTCGACATGCTCTGGGAAATCGGCGCCGACAGCAAAAAACACGTCAAAGCCATCGCCGATGCGCTCAAAGACGACAACGCCCTCATCCTCGCCACCGACCCCGACCGCGAAGGCGAAGCGATCTCCTGGCACCTCGAAGAAGCGCTGCGAAAAAGGAAGGCGATCAAGAAGGACACGCCGGTCAGCCGCGTGGTCTTCAACGCCATCACCAAGGCGGCCGTGACCGAGGCCATGGCCAACCCCCGCGAGGTGGATGAAGATCTCGTAGAGGCCTACCTGGCAAGGCGCGCACTGGATTACCTGGTGGGTTTCAACCTGTCTCCCGTCCTGTGGCGCAAACTGCCCGGGGCGCGGTCAGCAGGCCGGGTGCAATCGGTTTGCCTGCGCATCATCGTAGAACGAGAGCTGGAGATTGAGGCGTTCAAGCCGCGCGAATACTGGTCCGTCAAAGCCCAGATGGCCACGCCCCGCGGGCAGGAATATGAGGCGCGCCTGACGGTTCTGGCGGGCAAGAAGCTCGACAAGTTCGACATTGAAAATGACACGCAAGCAGAACTGGCCGTGCAAGCGATCAACAGCCGCGACCTCAAGATCGCATCTGTTGAGGCCAAACCCGCCGCCCGCAACCCCTCTGCCCCGTTCATGACCTCAACCCTGCAACAAGAGGCCAGCCGCAAATTCGGCTTCGGCGCGCGGCAAACCATGTCCACCGCCCAGCGCCTCTACGAGGCCGGCCTCATTACATATATGCGGACAGACGGCATCGACATGGCGCCCGAGGCCGTGATGGCCACCCGCGACGCGATCAAGGACCGCTACGGCGCAGACTACGTGCCCGACAGCCCCCGCATGTACAAGAACAAGGCCAAGAACGCGCAAGAGGCCCATGAATGCATCCGCCCCACAGACATGACCCGCGATGCGGCGGCGGTGAAACTGTCGGAACCTGATCAGCGCAAGCTTTATGATCTCATTTGGAAACGCACCATCGCCTGCCAGATGGCGGCGGCGAAAATGGAACGTACCACCGTCGACATCGCCAGCGACGATGGCCAGGTGGGGTTGCGTGCCACCGGTCAGGTCGTGCTGTTTGACGGGTTCATGCGCGTTTATGAAGAAGGCCGCGATGATGTGGTCGACGATGATGACAAGCGCCTGCCCCAGATCATGCAGGGTGAAAAGGCCGATAAGAAGTCCGTCAGCCCAGAACAGCATTTCACCCAGCCCCCGCCCCGCTACACCGAGGCCACGCTGGTCAAACGGATGGAAGAGCTGGGGATCGGGCGGCCCTCGACCTATGCCTCCATCGTCACCACGATCCAGGACCGCGAATATGTCCGCAAGGACAAGAACCGCCTGATCCCCGAGGACAAGGGCCGCATCGTCACGATTTTCCTGCTGAATTTCTTCCGCAAATATGTGGGCTATGAATTCACCGCCAATCTGGAAGAAGAGCTGGATGTGGTCAGCGCAGGCGACGCCGATTACAAAAACGTCCTCGCCAATTTCTGGCGCGATTTTTCAGCGGCCATTTCAGAGACCTCCGAACTGCGCATCTCCGAGGTGCTCGACAAGCTGGACGAAGTGCTGGCCCCCCAGCTTTATCCGCCGCGCGAGGATGGCACAGACCCGCGCTGCTGCCCAAAATGCGGCACGGGGTCTTTGCATCTTAAGACCTCCCGCACGGGCGGGTTTGTGGGCTGTTCCAACTATCCCGAATGCCGCTACACCCGCCCCATAGGCGGCGAAGACCAAGGCGGGGATCGCAGCCTGGGCGAGGATAATGGCGATGAGATCTTCCTGCGCTCTGGCCGGTTTGGGCCGTATGTTCAGCGCGGCGAAGTGACCGAAGAGGTGAAGAAACCTCCACGCGCCAGCCTGCCCAAGGGCTGGTCGCCAGATGATATGGATCTGGAAAAAGCGCTGACGCTGCTGAGCCTGCCGCGCGAGGTTGGGCCACATCCCGATGATGGTGAGATGATCGAAGCTGGCATTGGCCGTTACGGGCCGTTTGTGAAACACGGGCGGCTCTATGCCAATCTCAAGGAAGTGGATGAGGTCTTCACCATCGGCATGAACCGTGCGGTGGAAGAACTGGCCAAAAAGGCCGCTTCACGTGGCGGTGGCCGTGGGGCGGCAGCCAAGCCGCTCAAGGAACTGGGTGAACACCCTGAGGATGGTGGCGCGGTCAACGTGATGGATGGGCGCTATGGGCCTTATGTGAAATGGGAAAAGGTCAACGCGACCCTGCCCAAGGATGTCGAACCTGATGCGGTCACCATGGACATGGCCGTGGCGCTGATTGCCGAGAAGGCCGCGAAATCCGGCAAGGGCAAACGCAAAGCACCCGCCAAAAAGAAAGCCGCGCCCAAGAAGAAAGCGGCGGCGAAGTAACTTTCGTGCCTCCGGCGGGGATATTTGTAGCCAAAAGAAGCATGAGGCCGACGTGCTTTTTCTGCACTTGCACAATATCCAATTGACACTCTTGCGGGGCGCGGCCACAACTCCTCCAACCCTTGAAACGTAGGAGAATGGCATGAGCAAGATCTACGGCTCAGCGGCGGACGCGCTGGACGGGCTTTTGGAAGATGGAATGCTGATTGCGGCTGGTGGCTTTGGCTTGTGCGGTATTCCTGAACTGCTGCTGAAGGCCATTCAAGACGCGGGCGTGAAGGATTTGACCTTTGCATCCAACAATGCGGGCGTGGATGATTTCGGCATTGGGATCTTGCTGCAGACGCGTCAGGTCTCCAAGATGATGTCCTCTTACGTGGGTGAGAACGCCGAGTTCATGCGCCAGTATCTGGCGGGAGAGTTGGAGATTGAGTTCAACCCGCAAGGCACGTTGGCCGAACGCATGCGTGCTGGTGGTGCGGGTATCCCCGGGTTTTACACCAAGACGGGCGTTGGCACGCAGGTGGCCGAGGGCAAAGAACACAAGGATTTCGACGGCGAGACGTATATCATGGAGCGCGGCATCTTTGCCGACCTCAGCATCGTCAAAGCGTGGAAGGCCGATGAGACGGGCAACTGCATCTTCCGCAAGACCGCGCGTAACTTCAATCCGCCTGCAGCGATGTGCGGTAAGGTCTGTGTGATGGAAGTCGAGGAAATCGTGCCAGTGGGCAGCCTCGACCCCGATCACATTCACATGCCGGGTGTCTATGTGCACCGTATCATTCAGGGTGAGCATGAGAAACGCATCGAACAACGCACTGTGAGGGAGGCCTGAGCCATGCCGTGGGATCGCAATCAGATGGCCGCACGGGCCGCGATGGAATTGGAA
>JBCCAJ010000449.1:0-2606 GCA_039814845.1 Pseudomonadota bacterium
CATCGCGCCTGTTCTGCAGTCCGGTGCCGACACGCTGGTTCTGAACCACTACGGCGGCAACATGGTGAACTCGCTCACGAACGCGGTTCAGTTCGGTCTGCGCGACAAGCAGGTGAACGGCAAAGACTTCCAGATCATCGTTCCGCTTTACTCTCGCCTGATGGCGAAGGGTGCGGGTGCGAACGTGAAGGGCATCTTTGGCTCCACCAACTGGCACTGGTCGCTGCAGGACGAAGGCACCAAGGCATTCGTCAAGTCGTTCGGCACGAAGTACGGTTTCCCGCCGTCTCAGGCTGCGCACACCTGCTACGTTCAGGCCCTGCTTTACGCAGATGCCGTGGAACGTGCCGGGTCGTTCAACCCCTGTGCGGTTGGCGAAGCACTGAAGGACTTCGAATTCGACGGCATGGGCAACGGCAAGACGCTGTACCGTGGCGACGATCACCAGTGCTTCAAAGACGTGCTGGTTGTGAAGGGTAAAGAAAACCCCGACAGCGAATTCGACCTTCTCGAAGTTGTTGAGGTCACGCCGGTTGAGCAAGTGACCTACGCTCCGGATCACCCCCAGATGGGCGGCCCGGAAGCACAGCTGGGCGACTGCAACCCCGGCGCATAAGCGACCAAACACCAAGATCTGGGTGGGCAATCAATGCCCACCCAAACCAAAGCCACCCGCGCCACCCGAGCGACGGGACTAGCTGAGATGTGAGGGGCACTCCGATGGAAGCCATTATTCTTCAAGTACTAAACGGCCTGGACAAAGGCTCGGCCTATGCGCTGATTGCGCTGGGGCTGACGCTGATCTTCGGCACGCTGGGTGTGGTGAACTTCGCCCACGGCGCGCTCTTTATGATCGGTGCGTTCTGTGCGGTCACGCTGAGCCGCATTTTGACCTTGTCTCGCGAGGTGATCGATGAGACCCGAACAGACTTCCTCGGCAATCCTTTGAAAGTCGATATCCCTTATGTCTATGATTATTTCGGCGAAGCGACGGGGGCGTCGATCATAAACTGGTCGGTGCCACTGGCGATCCTGTTCGCCATACCCATCATGATGCTGATCGGCGTCATCATGGAACGGGGCCTGATCAAGCACTTCTACAAACGCCCCCATGCCGACCAGATCCTTGTGACATTCGGTCTTGCGATCGTGTTGCAAGAGGTCATCAAGTATTTCTACGGTGCCAACCCGATCCCGACGCCCGCGCCTGATGCGTTCCAGGGCTCGTTCGATTTCGGTGCTGCCCTGGGCTTTGATCCCAACCTGATCATCTACCCCTACTGGCGGATCATATACTTCACCTTTGCCATGATCCTCGTGGGCGCCGTCTTTGCCTTCCTGCAATTCACCACCTTCGGGATGGTCGTGCGGGCCGGGATGGCTGACCGTGAAACGGTAGGCCTGCTTGGCATCAACATCGACAAGCGGTTCACCATCATGTTCGGCTTAGCGGCCGCCGTGGCGGGGCTTGCGGGCGTGATGTACACGCCGATCAATTCGCCCAATTACCACATGGGTATGGATTTCCTCGTGATCTCCTTCGTTGTGGTTGTTGTGGGCGGCATGGGGTCCCTGCCCGGTGCTGTCCTTGCGGGCTTCGTTCTGGGTATCCTCGAAAGCTTTGCGTCCATGCGCGAAGTGCTGGAGATCCTGCCGGGGCTCAATCAGATCATCATCTACCTGGTGGCGATTATCATCTTGCTCACGATGCCACGCGGCTTGATGGGCAAAAAAGGCGTGATGGAGGACTAAACCATGCTCGGACTAGACAGAAAAGACTTCCGCCTGATGATGCTGGTTGTGGGGCTGACACTTTTGGCCCCCTTCCTTCTCAACCCCTTCCCCGAAAGCAGCGGGCTGGCGCAGTTCAACGCGGGCTACCCCGACCTGATGCAGCGCTTCGTGATCTTCGGGATCTTTGCCATCGGGTTCAACATCCTCTTCGGCCTGACGGGCTACCTCTCCTTCGGCCACGCGGCTTTCCTTGGGGTGGGCTCTTACGGCGCGATCTGGACGATGAAGCTGCTGACGTTGAACGTGATCCCTTCGATCATTGCAGCGGTCATCGTGGCGGGTATCTTTGCGGTCGCCGTGGGGTACATCTCCCTCCGCCGCTCAGGCATCTACTTTTCGATCCTGACACTGGCCTTTGCACAGATGTCTTACGCACTGGCCTATTCGGTGCTGACGCCTCTGACGGGTGGTGAAACCGGCCTGCAGATCAAGCCGACCGACCGCCCGTTGCTGTCAAACCTCGAAGACGGCGAGATTGGCCGCGCCAACCTTTTCGGCATGGATATGCGGCAGAGCTTTGAGCTCAATTTCGGCGATTGGCTCTTTACCTTCAACGCAGGCTACTACATCGCCGCCGTTGTGATGCTGCTCAGTTTCTACCTGTCGATCCGCATCTTCCGGTCACCCTTTGGCGTGATGCTGCGGGCGGTGAAGTCTAACCAGACGCGGATGTATTACACCGGCCTCAACGCCCGTCCCTACACTCTGGCGGCCTTCGTGATCTCTGGCATGTATGCCGGTCTTGCGGGCGGTCTTCTGGTGGCGATGGACACGCAGGTGGGCCCGGAACGGATGTTCTGGACCGCCTCGGG
>JBCCAJ010000265.1:0-4614 GCA_039814845.1 Pseudomonadota bacterium
CAACCCTGCCTTGCTCACGATCGACGGGGTGGAAAAATCCTTTTCGCTGAGTGTTGAGGGGCGATCCTATGTCTGGCTCGAATTTGAGCCCGATTGGGATATGGGTCGCGCGGCGGAAGATGTGCTGTCAGCCGTCAATGCTCTTGATGACCTGCCGGAGGAGGCTGAAGAGCCCGTGGTGACCCGCGATGCCTGGCGTGATCGTGTGACAGATGTGGTGATCACGGGCGCGGTGAGCCCCGAACGGTTGGCCAACGTGGCCGATGAGCTGGTTCTGAGGCTATTTGATCAGGGCGTGACGCGGACGAGCATTCAGGGGGTGGCCTCCCCTTTGACAGTGGTGGAAGTGCCATCGGTGGCACTGATCGCCCATGACCTCACGATGGCGGATATTGCCCGCGCAGTGAACGCGCAGGTGGAGGTTAGCCCCGCGGGTGATCTGGAAGGATCAAACCTGCGCATTCGAACGGGCACGCGGGATCGCGATGCCGCGGCGATTGAAGCAATTGTGCTGAAGTCCAATCAGGACGGGACGAACCTGACCATCGGTGACGTGGGTTTCGTGAATGTCGAAAGCGTCGCGCGGGAACGGCAATTTTTTGAAGGTGAGGACCCGGCCGTCACTGTCCGGGTGGAACGCTCCGCCGCAGGTGACGCACTTGAAGTGCAGTCGATTGTGGATGACACCCTGACCGAGATTGCCTCCACCTTGCCAGAAGGCATCCGATTGGAGCTGTCACGAACCCGGTCAGCCGTGATCTCAGACCGGTTGAACCTGCTGCTTGACAACGCGCTCTTGGGCCTCGGCCTGGTGCTTCTGTTGCTGTTTTTGTTCCTAAATGCGCGCACTGCATTTTGGGTGGCTGCAGGTATCCCGGTGGCGATCATGGGGGCCATCGGGGCGATGTACCTGCTGGGGATTACGATCAACATGATCTCCCTTTTTGCGCTGATCATCACGCTGGGGATCATCGTGGATGACGCTATCGTCGTGGGCGAACATGCCGATGCCCGCGCCCGCAAGCTGCGCGAATTTCCCCACGAGGCCGCCGAACGTGCGGCGCAGCGCATGGCACTGCCGGTATTCTGCGCCGCGCTCACGACCATGATTGCATTCTTCGGGCTGGTCTTTATCGGTGGGGAGTTCGGGAATTTCATCGCCGATATTCCCTGGACAGTGGTTGCCGTTCTGATTGCATCGCTTATTGAATGCTTCTTTATCCTGCCCAACCACATGGCCCAAGCCATCGCGAAATCCGCCAAGGCGCGGTGGTACGATATGCCATCGCACTATGTGAACCGTGGCTTTGTCTGGCTGCGCGATACGTGTTTCCAACCGTTCATGGGCTGGGTGATTGCCTTCCGCTATCCCGTGGTCGCCCTAGTGATCGCGCTTCTGGTGGGGCAGGTCACAATGCTGGTCTCGCGCGATGTGGCTTGGCGGTTTTTCAATGCGCCAGAATCCAGCCAGGTGAATGGCAGCTTCGAAATGGTGTCAGGCACAGACCGGGCAGACACCATCGCCATGATGCGCGAATTGCAGCGGGCGGTAGGCGTGGTAGCGGAAGAATATGAAACTGAATACGGTCGCAACCCCATTGTGCGGGCCGTGGCCGAGGCGGGCGGCAACAGCCGGCAACAAGGCGTGAATTTGAAACCACCTGATGAACTGGGCGGGATTTCCATTGAACTGATCGACGCCGATCTGCGCCCCTACTCCAGCTCCGCCTTTGCGCGGGATCTGGAAGAAGAGGTACAGCGCCTGGCCAAGGTAGAAACCTTGAGTTTCCGCAGCGTCTTTGGCGGGCCGGGTGCGGCTAGCCTTGAGATTGAGCTTTATGGCGCATCCTCGGAAGTGTTGAAACAAGCCTCAGAGACAGTGCAGGCGGAACTGACGCGCTTTGCAGATATCACCGGGGTTGAGGACAATCTGGCCTATGACAAGGACGAACTGATCCTGTCATTGACGCCGCAGGGCCAAGCGCTTGGTTTCAATTTGGATGACCTGGGCAGGTCCGTGCGCCACCGACTGAGCGGTATTGAGGCTGCAACCTATCCTGACGGGCGGCGCAGCGCGGCCATTCGGGTGGAACTGCCCCCCGAGGAAGCCACCGCTGATTTCATTGAACGCACCCAACTGCGCGCGCCCATCGAATTCGGTGGGGCCTATGTCCCACTGGCTGATATTGTGGAGGTCGAACGCCGCAGCGGCTTCGCCACCGTCCGACGCGAAAACGGCGCACGATTGGTGGATATCACCGGAGAGATCGACCGCGGCAATGCCGACCGTGCCGTTGAGATCATCGAGACAATCGAGAACGAGATGCTGCCACAGATTGAGGCGACGTATCAGGTGGAAAGCCGCGTCACCGGCCTTGTCCTGCAAGAACGGGATTTTCTGGACGATGCGCGCCTTGCCTGGATCCTGACGATCATTGGCATTTATGCCGTGTTGGCCTGGGTCTTTGCCAGCTGGACCCGGCCCGCGGTTGTGATGGCAGTCATCCCCTTCGGACTGACGGGTGCTATCTTTGGTCACTACGTTTGGGATGTGCCGATGTCGCTCTTCACGATCATCGGGCTTTTGGGGGTGACGGGGATCATCATCAACGATTCCATCGTGCTGGTGTCTACCATTGATGAACATGCCGAGGACCGCGGTATTTATCAGGCCATTCAAGACGGCGCTGCGGACAGGTTGCGGCCTGTGATCCTCACCACGCTGACAACGGTACTTGGCCTTGCACCACTGCTCTTTGAAGGGTCACAAGCGGCGGAGTTTCTGAAGCCATCGGTGATCACACTGGTCTATGGTCTCGGCTTTGGCATGGTGCTGGTGCTGTTTTTGGTGCCAGCATTGGTGGCAATCCAGCACGATCTGAGCCGTCGTCGCGTGGCGCTGCGACGCGCCCTTAAGGCTCGTGCGGGGGCGGTAAAATGGCCGGTGACGGCCGCTCTGGTGGCGACCTTGGCGTGGTTCGGGGCAACATTGGGAGCGACTTCCCTGGCAGGCGCGCTTCCAGCATGGCTTTACGCTTTCTCAGACCCAATGGCGGATTGGTCCCCAATGGCTGCCAGTTTGGCAATTTACGCTGTTGGTTTAGGGCTTATCGTCCTGACTGCTATCGCGGCGGGAGTGATCGCCCATCGTCGGGTTCATCCCGCCGGGCAGCCCTGAATATCCACAGCTTCGCCGCCCGCGAGCACCGTCACCCGAATGCCTTTGCGATCCAAAGCGAATGACCGCCCCTCGACGTGATGCAAACTGGTCTGTGCGATCAACCGCCCGCCCTGCCGCGTGGTCTTGGGCTTGGCGACCCAGATCATCGGGTCGGCGACTTCAATAATCGCAGTTTCCTGCCCGCCAAGGCGCGGCATGTCGATCTCTGCCCGCAGGCCCAACCCATCCTGTGTGGGCGACACGCGGCAGGCCACCCGGCCGACCCCCGCTTCTGATGCGGAATAGGGTTGGTTGGCCAAGGACGCGGCAATCCGCGGATCCCTCTGCCCGGCCCCGGGATTCAGCGTGGTGTTCACGCGCAACTCTGCCGGAATGCATACTTCCCGGCAAACACCGATCTCAATTATACCCTTAAGCCGTACATCCTGCCCAGAACTCTTGGGGAGAACCTGCATTGGCAGAACCAATTCACGCGTGTAGCCGATTGTCAGCATCCCATGGTCAACAGTGATCCTTGGCGTTGGCCAGATCATCTCCACCCCGATCAGGTTGCGCGACCCGCGCCAGTCAAAGCGCGGCGGGATGCCCGCCTCCCCCGGCGAACGCCAATAGGTTTTCCAGCCCTCCGCCATTGTGACGCGGAGTGCGGCAGTGTGTGTACCATTGGCACCGCGCCAGCCGGGCAGCACCTCCACCTGAACAATATCGCCCAGGTTTTGCGCCGACACCGGAGTGCTGACCGGAACCACAAAGCTCAGCACGCAAGCCAAGGAGATCAGAAAGTTTCGCAACATACCCCTATGTGAGTGATTTGGGACGCAATGCCAACTCACATTCCCTCGACAATTGCGCGAGAATTTCACCCCGCGCCTTGCACAAGAGGGGAACTGCCCTCATCATCGACCCAAGTCCAACGAAAGGTCACGGCCGGTGCAGGAAATGGATCTCAACGGCAAGGTTCTGATCGCCATGCCCGAAATGGGGGATCCACGCTTTGCCAGCAGCGTGATTTTCATGTGCGCCTATTCGCCAGAGGGGGCAATGGGGCTGATCATCAACAAACCGACTGAGGAATTGCGCCTCACCAACCTTCTGGACCAGTTGGACATCACCCCCACCAAAGAGGCCCGCGACATGGCCGTTCACTTCGGTGGCCCAGTCGAACACGGGCGCGGCTTCGTGTTGCACAACTACGGCTATCATTCCTCACTATCGACGCTGGATGTGAATGACGATTTCGCAATGACGGCCACGCTCGACATTCTTGAGGATCTGGCCAATGGGCGGGGGCCGGAACATGCACTGATCATGCTGGGCTATGCCGGTTGGGGGCCGGGGCAGCTGGAATCCGAGATTGCCCAGAACGCGTGGCTTGTCTGTGATGCCGACACCGAATTGGTCTTCGGCACGGGCGATGATGCGAAATGGGATGC
>JBCCAJ010000396.1:0-3203 GCA_039814845.1 Pseudomonadota bacterium
GAGGCTATGTGCTTGCGGCTCCAGGTTGGAGGCTTCACTCCATCGACGCGGGCCCGCTGAGCATCCAGGATGTGCCGAACCGGTCGGTTAGCATGGCAAAACCTTCGGCCCAGGGCGTGGCGGCGAAAGGCATGATGACGCTGCCGCCCTTGGTCAGTTCGTCATAGGCGGATTTGGCCTCATCCACGCTGTCGAACTCCATCATGACCGATGCCCCCGCCATCGCCGGGTTGCTGCCCATCATGTCGTCAGAGGCCATGAGGGTGCCGCCGTCAAACGTCAGTTCGGAATGCATGATCCAATCGGCCATATGGTCCGGGACCTCCATTTCGGGCATTTCTGATCCGGTCATCATCATAGTGATTTCCCCTCCGAAGATCGCGGCGTAGGCTGTCATCGCTTCCCGGCAGTGGCCTTGAAAGATGATATAGGGCGTGGGGTTCATGGTCGGGCTCCCATTGGGTTTGGCGCTGATTGGAGGAAGCTTACATGGCCTTTGCGTTTTCACCAACGGAATGCGCCGACCGGCCTGTTGATGGGCTGGTCGGCGCTGTCCTGACTGTCACTCTTTGATGGGTGCGTCCGCCGTTACTCAGCAGCCAGGGTGGCGGCCTCTTCATCCGTTTCGCCGTAGCCCCGGGGCACGGGCAGATCGCCCAGCGTGGCCGCGCGTTTTTGCAGTGCGCGCCCGATCACGACGCGGCTGATTTCCGTGGTGCCATCCACGATCCGCAGCATTTGCGCCAGACGGGACAGGCGATCGAGGCCGTAGGGCTGCAACAGGCCCATACCACCCAGAACTTGCGTGCAAGTGTTGGCGGCCTTCACGGCGGCATCGGGCACGAAGCGTTTGGCGTGGGCGGCCATCAGCGGGCCTTCTGGCGTGCCAAGCGCCTCAGCCGCTTTGCGGTAGAGCAGTTTGGACACTTCCAGATCAGTCGCCACCTCGCCCAGCATCCATTGAATGCCATCGAGTTGCAGGTTCTTGCCGCCGAACATCTTCCGGTTCTTGGAATAAGACAGCGCGGTGTCGAGTGCGGATTGCATCAGGCCACAGCAACCCGACGCGATGGACACCCGCGCGATATCGATGGCCATGAGAGAGCCTTGAAGGCCCTGACCGATGGGCAGGATGATGTTGTCTTCGCTGACCACCACGTTGTCGAGATACATCTCGGACATGGGCAGGAAGTTGTAGGAGGGGGTTTCATAAAGCGGGCCGAAGCTGATCCCGGCAGCATCCGCAGGGATGGCGATCATCGCCATGTCCTTGTGGCCCGGCGCGTCTGAGGTTTTGACGACCGTGAAATAGATGTCGGCTTCCGTGGCGAGGCTGACCCACGCTTTTGCGCCATTGATCGTCCATGTGCCGTTGTCGTTTACGTGCGCGCGGGTGTACATTTTCATCGGGTCAGAGCCCGATTGCGGTTCTGTCAGCGCGAAGTTGGCCAGTTTGCGCCCAGATGTCAGGTCGCGCGCCCATGTGTCTTTGAACCCGTCCGTGCCATAGCCACAGCCCGCGAAGGTGCAGATGTTGTGCATCGACAGCGCAAAGGCGTAGGCGCCGTCACCCAAGCCCAGCCGTTCGTAAACCTGAATGCCATCGGCCAGTGACAGGCCCTGACCGCCCCATTCCTCGGGCGCATAGAGACCGGTGAGGCCAGCAGTCCCCGCCTTGTCGGAGGCATCGCGCGGCCACTTGCCGGCGGTGTTCCAGGCGTCGACATTGGGGGCGATGACTTGGGTCGCGTGGTCGTGTGCGGCGGCGAGGATTTGGGTAAGTTTGTCGGACATGGGATGCAACCTTTTTTCGGCGGGTTAAGGCACGGTGTGCCATGGGCATTGCTTTGAATGACAGCTATGCCACCGAAACCTCCCGATCTATTGCTTCCTGTGACAGATTATTGTCTAAAAGTGACAAATCAGGCTGTATTGGGCCCTTTGCGCCTGTAAGTGCTGGGGGTGTTGCCGGTCCAGCGTTGGAAGGCCTTGTGGAAGCTCGCCGCCGACGAAAAACCCAGATCGACGGCGATGGCTTCCACGCTTTGCCCGCCCGCGTGCAGTTGACGGATAGCGAGGTCGCGGCGCAGCGCGTCCTTGATGGCCTGAAACGAGGTGCCGTCGGCCTCAAGCCGCCGGATGAGGGTGCGGGGGGTCATGTGCATGGCCTCCGCCGCTTGGGCGAGGTGCGCGCGGTCCCAACCTGTCTCACTAAGATAGTGGCGGACGCGAAGGGCCTGGGTGTGTTCGCTGGAGCGGGTGAAAATCCAGTCGCGCGGCGCGTTTTGCAAGAAGGCAATGAGGTCGTCGGCACTGCGCAGGTCGACGGGGCCGAGCGCGGAGGTGGCAAAGGAGATGGAGGAGGCGGCGTGATCGAAACTGACCGGGGCGGGGAAGATGACGGCGTAGTCTTCGTGAAAGGCGGGTTGGGGAAAGGCGAACCCAACGGAGGCGACGGGCACCTCATAGCGGGCGAGCCACGACATCAGTCCATGGGCCAGTTTGAGGATCAGCATGTGGCCGAAACGCTGGGCGGGGGCATCTGAATTGGGGGTCAGTTGCAGGGTGGTGGTGTCATCGTCGTTGATCAGCGTGAACTGGTGATCATCGAGCAGCAGGTTCCAGAAGGTGGAGAACCGGTAAAGGCCCGCAGGCAGGGACCTGGCCTCGCGCACAGATGTCAGCAGATGTTGCAGCGCGCGGGGGCGAATGGGACGAGACCAGAGGCCCATCATCTCATCCCCCGTCTCCACCGCCGCCAATTGATATAGCCGCACGATCTGATCCAGCGTGACACGGTCCTGCGTTTGCGCCGACAGGTTCGCGCGATCCAAGAGCTGCGCGAAATGGGGGGCGTCGCAAAGCGGGCGCAGGGCCGTGAGCCAGTCTGCGATGAACTGGCCGGAGACCGTGGCGTATTGGGTGGGCGTGATGGTCGGCATGGCAAGCGAGAGTTTATCACGGCAGCGGGCGTGCTCAATGGGGCGGGGCGTGGTGGGAAATTGCCAGAAGCTCTGTACAGCAGAGTGGCTCTGTATTACAGAGTGATGCTCCGCTTTGGAGGGCGCGATGAGAGTTTTGAACATCACCAACGGCGATGGCGCCGCGAATATCATCAAGCAAAGTAGCGTCAGTGGCGATGTTCTGGCGTGGCGTGATCCCATGCATCACGGGCCTTTTCCGGCGGGCTTATCCTTGACGGA
>JBCCAJ010000479.1:0-2353 GCA_039814845.1 Pseudomonadota bacterium
ATGTCTTTTGATCTTTGGCTTGCCTTTGCTGCTGCGTCCACCGCGCTTGTTTTGATCCCCGGACCCACGGTTCTGTTGGTGCTGAGTTATGCGTTGAGCCAGGGCAGGCGTGTCGCGGTTGCTTCTGCAACGGGCGTCGCGTTGGGCGACCTTATTGCGATGACCCTATCGCTGGCGGGGCTTGGTGCGTTGGTGCTGGCCTCGGCCACGCTGTTTACCGTGCTCAAATGGGTGGGTGCGGCGTACCTAATTTATCTTGGTGTGAAGCTGCTGCGCAGCCCGCCGTCGGAGGGTTTGGACGCGATGGGAGCGCAATCTGTGACAGGCGGTGGGGTGTTCTGGCACGCGACTGCGGTGACGGCGCTGAACCCGAAATCTATCGCTTTTTTCATCGCCTTCGTTCCGCAGTTTATCGTTGTAGGGCAGCCCATTCTTCCGCAGTTCGTCATTCTGATCGCTACGTTTGTGGGCATCGCGACGCTTAACGCCTTGGCCTATGCGCTGCTGGCCGACAGGCTGCGGCAGACGATCAAGAAGCCCGGCGTGATCACATGGTTCACCCGTGGGGGCGGCGTGGCGCTGATCGGGATGGGCGTGATGACCGCGCTGATCCGGCGACAGGCTTAAGACTTCATTCAGACAGGGACCACCCAAATGCTGAAAACCCGCAAAGTCGAAGACTACATCCGCACGATCCCCGATTTCCCCCATGAGGGGATCCTGTTTCGGGATGTGACCACGCTGTTTGCCGACCCGCGCGGATTGCGGATGGCGGTCGATCAGTTGCTGCATCCGTATGCCGATCAGGACATTGACAAGGTGGTGGGGCTTGAGGCGCGCGGTTTCATCCTTGGCGGGGCCGTGGCGCATCAGCTGTCCACAGGATTCGTACCGGTGCGCAAGGCGGGCAAACTGCCGGGCAAGGTGGTCAGCCAGGCCTATGAGCTGGAATATGGCTCGGCGGAGATGGAACTGCATGATGATGCCATCGCGCCGGGGGAGAAAATTTTGCTGGTCGATGATCTGCTCGCCACGGGTGGCACGGCGGAGGCCGGGATCAAGCTGATCGAACGTTTGGGCGGAGAGATCGTGAGCTGCGCCTTTATCGTCGATCTGCCCGAACTGGGCGGGCGCAAGAAGCTGGAAGGTATGGGGATGGATGTCCATACGATCTGCGAATTTGACGGGGTGTGATCGCCCATGGTGACGGCCAGTTGCGATGATTACGGGACGGTCACGCCCTATTTTACTGTGGATGATCCGGATCGCCTGATTGCCTTTGCCCAGCAGGTGTTCGGTGCGGACCTGATCAAGATGAACCGCTACGATGACGGCAAGGTGCAGCACGCGCGGCTTAGGATCGGTGACACGGTGATCATGATGAACCAAAGCAGTGATGACCTGCTGGCGGCGGTCTCACGGATGCACATCCTCGTGCAGGATGCGGACGCGGTTTATAAAGCGGCGCTTGAGGCCGGGGCGACGTCTTGTATGGAACCCAACCTGCGGCCCCATGGAGATCGGATGGCCGGGGTGATTGATCCTTGTGGCAATGTCTGGTGGATCGCATCCAAGGTTTAAACGGTTGTCGCCATGTAGGCCTGTGGGTTCTGCACCATTCCCATCATCGTCTCACGCCAGATGCGGGTTTCCTCAGCCAGAATGTCCATTTCCCAAACGCAGCCAATGGAAGGCCGTTCCGCCATGTTGAGAGGGGCGTCCGCACCGTAAAGCTGGCGGAAGAACCGTTGGCAAAGTACAGACCCTTGGGTCCAACAATGCACTGGGATGGAAAGCCCTTCTGTGCCGGGATGTAGAATGGCAAAGCCGATGCCGTTGCTGTCGCCCAATGCGTGCATGCTTTGCAACACGTCTGTTTCCACAAACTGCCGCCCGGCGTCCTTTATGGCTTCGGTGATGGGCCGGTCTTCTGCGCTTAACCCATAGACTTTCAGATCAAGCCCCGGAAATGACCATGCCCCCAGGTATGTGACAGGACGCGGGGCGTAGACCTCATGGGTCACTCAGTCTTGCCCATGGATGCCTCAAGGATTGCCATTGCATCATCCGCCGTTTCAACGAACTGGAAGAGGTCAAGGTCCTCGGCGGAGATTGTGCCCGCCTCGGACAGCGCCTCCCAATTAATGATGGAACGCCAGAATTCTTCTCCGAACAGCAAGAAGGGGACGCGGGGCATGCGTTCTGTCTGGATCAGGGTGAGCGCTTCAAACAATTCATCCAGCGTGCCGAACCCACCGGGGAAGCAGCAGATCGCCTTGGCGCGCATCAGGAAATGCATCTTGCGGATCGCGAAGTAGTGGAAGTTGAAGCACAGTTCCGGCGTCACGTATTC
>JBCCAJ010000051.1:0-10546 GCA_039814845.1 Pseudomonadota bacterium
ATCCAATCCTGCTGGCCCCAATGGCGGGCACGACCACAGCCAACATGGTCGCGGCGGTGTCGAATGCGGGCGGGATGGGCAGCCATGGCTGCGCGACGATGCCGCTTGAGACTTTGCAAAGCGAAATTGCGGCGATCGGGCGGCTGACGAACCGGCCCGTGAACCTGAACTTCTTCTGCCATGACGCGCCAGAGATGACACACGCCCATCACACCGAATTGCTGGATGCGCTTGCGCCCCATTATGCCGCCGCCGGGGTGGAGGCACCTCAGACCATGCCCAACGCAGAGTTTCAGCCGTTTGGCGCGGAGCATCTGGAGCTTTTGTTGCAGCACCCACCGGCAGTGGTGAGCTTCCATTTCGGACTACCAGCGCCTGAGGCCGTTGCGCCGCTGAAGGAGGCGGGCTGCAAGATCCTGTCGTCGGCCACGACGGTGGAGGAGGCGCAGTGGCTGGAGTCGCGGGGCGTCGATGCCATCATCGCGCAGGGCTGGGAAGCAGGCGGGCATCGCGGCGTGTTCCTTGATGTAGACAATGACGCACAGGTCGGCCTCTTCGCGCTGCTGCCGCAGATGGTGGATGCGGTGAGCGTGCCGGTCATTGCCGCAGGCGGGATTGCCGATGGGCGCGGCATTGCGGCGGCCCTCACGCTTGGTGCGGCTGGGGTGCAGATCGGCACGGCGTTTATCACTTGTGCTGAGACAAAGTCCGGTGCGCCGCACCAGGAAGCTGTGGGCGCAGCCTCAGATAGTTCCACGCGGATCAGCCGCTCTGTGTCTGGTCGGCCCGCGCGCACCCATCGCACCGATTGGATTGACGCAATGGCCAAGGTGGACGCCGCACCTTTCCCGTTGATGTACCACTACGCGCGCCCGTTGCAGAGGGCAGATGGCCCCAAACACCGCTTTGCGCTTTATGGACAAAGCGCTGGGTTGGCCCCTCAGGGGGATGCCGCAGCGCGGTTGGAGGATTTGATCGCGCAGACAAAGGCGGTCATGGGACGCACGTGATCAGGTGCAGACGCATTCGTTGAAAGAATGCGGTCGAAATCTTTTAAAGATTTCGGGGCGCTCTATCCTTCGCCCCCCTCAGGCAATAACTGAAACGCCTCTGCCAGCCAGGGCATGCGCTCCACCGCTGGGCGGATTGCGCGTTCGTCGATTAACCTCCGCATGGTGGAACTCACGGGCGCCACCACCTGCCCGGGCGTTGCCTCTGCCGTGAAGATTGACAAATAGCGCGAGAAACTTTTGCCCGGGAACGGGGCCAGCTGGATCTGTTTGTGAAAGCGCCGCGCGCGCATGAAATTGAGCGGGGTCGATATGGTCCAGCCATCGCCATCGGCCACCATGCTCATCAGCGACTGATTGCTTTCAAATTCGAACCGCGACGGGATGTGCAGGCGTAACCGACGCAGGTGCTGATCAATCTGGGTCGCGATGATCTGGTTGGAGGAATAGCGCAGCAAGGGCAGGGGTGCGCTTTGTTCCAGAAAGCTTTCCGGCGCCTCGACGGAATTGGCGGGAAGAACCAACACGAACGGCTCTCTCATCAGGGGGATCTCATGCACGTCATCAGAGATGTATTGCGGGCGCGCGGCAATGCCGATGTCGATCTCTTGTTCGCGCACCATTTCCAGAATGTCGTGGCTTGGGCGGGTCAGGTGGCGGAACTGGCATTTTGGCATGCCAGCGGCCAGCGCACGGGCAAGCTCCGGCCCGATTTCACTGTCGAAATCCTCTACCATGGCCAGTGACATCGCGCGGGTATCGGCCAGATCTCCGCTTTGCGCTTCAACCTCGGCCTTGCGCAGGATCCGAACGGCGCGGTCCACATGGGAGTAAAACAGCGCGCCCGTTGAGGTCAGCCGCATAGGGCGGCGCGAGTGATCAAAGAGTGTCACCCCCAGCGTGTCCTCCAAAGACCGCAAATGATGCGACACCGTGGACACAGAAAGCCCGGCTTCTTCCGCGGCATCCTGCACCGCGCCCGTGCGGGCGGTCAGAAGAAAGGCCTCAAGCCATTTCAGACTAAGTTTCGAGGTTTTCATCGGCAGCACCTTTCAGCGCCTTACGCGCCTAAGTTAAAGCTTGAAACCCCGGGGGAACAACCGGCCAGTGTGGAACACGGCGGTTACCCGCCGCCATTCCCGTTGTTGACGGCTTTTGTTGAAATGGCCGCAGCGATGTTGCCCGATAACGTGGTGATCCCGCGTTCCACTGTGTCGACAGCCGCCACGCCCAGACCCACGGCTGCCGCCGTGCCAACGACCCAGTCGACGGTCGCAGAGCCGTCTTCCTCGGTGATGAACCTTTTCAGGCAAATGGACAGACCCGGCACAGTCATTTTCAGAACAACACTTTCACATTTCCGGCCAAACCGCTGTATCCCCCACGATTCCAATTTGTACGAAATCTCTGGGTAAAGATTCGGGCGAAAATGAGGCGGATAGATAGAATTGTAGGGATTGTTGGCCTAGACCCCGGTGCCTTCCATGTCCGTGACGAGGTGTGAGCCAAGCCCTTCGACCCCACTCAGCGCGGTGTGCCCGACCAGGGCGGCAAGGCTTACGATACAGGCCGTCAGCACGATCCAATCCACTGAAACAACACCATTTTCGTCTTTCAGGAATGTCTTGAATGCAATCATCTGGCCGTCTCTTTTATGGTTAACGCTTCACAATCGAACACCCCCCTCGGGGGCAGGCGGCCTTACAAGAGATGCGTCTGCAAGACCGTTATAGTTGTGTGCTGAAATGTGGCAGAAAGATGGCAAAGGGGGCGGAAACATGGCGAAGTCGTGTTTTGCTTGGCCTTCGGTTGTCTGGCTCGAAACAGTCGCAAAAAGCATGCAAGACTGTTTCCGATCCGGTGAAAAATCTGCCCGATTTGCGCCTTATTTCTCGGGAATCAGACCGCGCGGGCTGAACCGAAGCACCAAAATCAGCAAAAGCCCCATGGTGAAGAGCCGCATATGGGCTGCATTTTCCAGCAGATGCGCCCTCAATGCGCTGCCCTCAGACAGGCCAGAGGTCAGCACGTCCATCAACCACAGGCCCATCGGTTCCACCTGCACCCAGAGGAACCAAATGAGAAACCCGCCCAGCACCGCGCCGAAATTGTTGCCCGAACCGCCCACGATCACCATGACCCAGACCAGAAAGGTAAAGCGCAGCGGCTGGTAGGAGGAGGGCGTCAGTTGGCCATCGAGCGTGGTCATCATGGCGCCTGCAATCCCGCAGACGGCAGACCCAAGCACAAAGATCTGCAAATGCCGCGCGGTGACGTTCTTGCCCATGGCCCGCGCGGCGGTTTCGTTGTCCCGAATGGCGCGCATCATCCGGCCCCAGGGGGATTTCAGCGCAAGCTGCGCCATGATCAAAAGGATCACCAGAACCGACGCAAAAAGCAGCGAATATTCCAGCTTTACATAGATCGAAGAGGCCGTGACCGGATCAAAGCCCATGCCGGTAGCCCGTTCCACGAAGGCGGGATCTTGTTGCAGGTCGACCTCATAAGGCACGGGGCGGGGCAGGCCCACGACATTTTTGACGCCCCGCGACAGCCAGTCTTCGTTCTTCATCACGGCCAGGATGATCTCTGCAATGCCGAGCGTCGCGATGGCCAGATAATCTGACCGCAGCCCAAGGGCGGCCTTGCCAATCACCCAGGCGGCGCCCGCCGCCAAAAGCCCGCCCATAGGCCATGCCATGATGATGGGCAGGCCCAGCCCGCCAAGATACCCGGTGGCGGCGGGGTCCACCGCCTCCACCGCCTCAACGCCGGGATCAAACACCGCGCGATAAAGGAAAAACCCACCCACCAGCACCGCGAACATTAGCGCTGTCCGCGCATGCGACGGGGCCATGCGGCTGCGGACCACGATCGCCGCGACGACGACAGCCGCACCTGAGGCGAGCCCTGCCAGAACGCGCCCACCGCCGGCTGCCCAGGCCTCCGTCGTGGGGGGCATGGCGATCAGCACAGCTGCCAGTCCGCCCAACGCCACAAAACCCATGACGCCCACATTAAAAAGCCCCGCAAACCCCCATTGCAGGTTCACCCCAATCGCCATGATCGCCGAAATCAGCCCCATGTTGAGGATCAGGAGTGCCGTGTTCCAGCTTTGCATCAAGCCCGTTGCCACGATCAGCGCAGCGACGACGCCGAAAAGCGCGGTGTTGCGACCAAGCTCTTTCATTCGTGGCTCACTCATACCGCTTTTCCTTTGAACAAGCCGGTGGGTTTGAAAAGCAGCACAATCAGCAGGATGACGAAACTGACTGCGAATTTGTAATCCGTGCTCAGCAGTTGAACGAGGGTCGCGGGCTCCATGTTCTCAGGCAGAAGGTAGCCCAGCACTTTTTTCCACGCGTAGGTGATAAACACCTCTGAGAAGGCGATGATAAAGCCGCCCGCAATCGCGCCCAATGGACTGCCCAGACCACCGACGATGGCCGCGGCAAAGATGGGCAGCAAAAGCTGGAAATAGGTGAAGGGCTTAAAGCTTTTGTCGAGCCCGTAAAGCGTACCCGCGATGGTCGCCAGAGCGGCTACGATGAGCCATGTCACCATCACCACGCGGTCGGGGTTGATGCCCGACAGAAGCGCCAGATCCTCATTGTCGGAATAGGCGCGCATGGATTTTCCGGTGCGCGTGCGGTTCAGAAACCAAAAGAGCAGCGCCACCACGATCACCGCCGTGAGGATCGTGATCCCCTGAGAGGTCTTGAAGGCCAGCCCTTCGCGCAACCCGGTCATGTCTCTGAACTCTCGGGCGGAGATGATGAAGCGCTCCCCGTCGCCAAACCGCTGATCGCCCGGCCCGATGATCAATCGCACGAGGCCGTTGAGCACGAACATCACGCCGATGGACACGATAACAAGGATCACCGGCTTGGCCCGCTGCACGCGGTAGAACTGATAGACCAGCCTGTCGGTGCCCAGCACAAGAACCGCACAGCCCAGGATCCCCACCGGCAAGGCCAAAAGCGCGGTGGGCAGGCCGAAGGGCAGCGAGATGCCCGCCGCCTGAAGCCCCCATGTCACCAGAATGACCACCATCGTCCCAAAGGCCATGGTGTCCCCATGGGCAAAATTGGAAAAGCGCAGAATGCCGTAGATCAGCGTGACCCCCAACGCGCCCAGCGCCAGCTGGCTGCCATAGGTCATGGCAGGGATCAGCACGAAATTCGACAGCGCCACGATGGCGTTCAGGGCGTCCATCTCAGAAGGTTACCCCGAACTTGTCGGCCTGTGTTCCACGGCTGCACTGACCGTCGGGGAAGTCATTGGGCCTGGATGCCAGCCCACCCGATCCGCGCGCTTCCCCGTCTGCGGCCACAAGGACTTCGCTTTTGTCCCGCAAGCGGTAAATCCGCGCAGCCCCCAGGCGGCCCACCTCCAGATCTTGGTCAAACCGTGCTCCTGCCTCGCGCAGAACCACAGGCGTCCAACGCCCGCCATCGCCATGGGCCAGCACGAAACGCCAGGCTTGCCCGGCGTCATTGGTCATGGTGCAGTTCCAGATATACGCTCCGTTCAGCGAGGCCACGAAGGCATCATGGCTGACCGCCGGTTGTGCCGCCGGGGCAGCCGCACGGTTGTTGCCCACGCCGCCCCCCAGGCAGGCCGTAAGCCCCATCATGGCCGCAAGGGCCAGTGTCGTCTTCATCAGGGTTTTGGGTTTCATAACATCATCCTCCGAGGAAACTTTTGCGCACCTCTGGATCGGCCAGAAGCTCCTTGCCGCTGCCAGTATAGCCATTGCGCCCCTGCACCAGAACATAGCCCCGATCCGCAATTTCGAGCGCCTGCCGCGCGTTTTGTTCGACCATCAACACAGACAACCCGGTGCGGCTGATTTCAATAATCCGGTCGAAAAGCTCATCCATCACAATGGGGCTGACACCGGCGGTGGGTTCATCCAGCATCAACACCTTCGGTTCCGTCATCAGCGCGCGGCCGACGGCCACCTGCTGGCGCTGGCCACCCGACAGCTCACCGGCGGGCTGCCTGCGTTTTTCTTTCAAAATGGGAAAGAGATCATAGACCTGCGCCATAGTCCCCGTGATATCGTCACGGCGAATAAACGCCCCCATCTCCAGATTTTCTTCCACGGTCATCGAGGTGAAGATGTTTGACGTCTGCGGAACAAACCCCATCCCCTTCGCGACCCGCGCCTGCGGACTGAGCGCCGAGATATCTTCGCCATCCAGCCTGACCGCGCCGGCGCGCAGATTTAGCATACCAAACACGGCCTTCATCGCGGTGGATTTGCCCGCCCCGTTGGGCCCCACGATCACGGCAATCTCGCCCGGGTTCACGGCAATCGTGCAGTCATGCAGGATATCCGGCCCCGCCCGCCCGTAGCCCCCGGTCATGGTGTCGCCTATCAGGAACGGCTCAGTCACGAAGCACGTCCCCATGCTTCTTTTGGCTGAAAATATCCCGGGGGTTTGGGGGCTGGCCCCCAATTAGGAGTGGGTTTGGGGGCTGGCCCCCAATTAGGAGTGGGTTTGGGGGCTGGCCCCCAATTAGGAGTGGGTTTGGGGGCTGGCCCCCAATGACACTTTTCATCACGCGCCCACCTTGTCTTTGTGCTTAAGCCCGGTCCCCAGATAGGCCTCGATCACCTGCTCATTGGCTTTGATTTCGCCCAACGTGCCTTCTGCCAGCTTCTTGCCCTCAGCCATGCAGATCACCGGGTTGCAGATGCGGCCGATGAAATCCATGTCGTGCTCGATCACCACGAAGGTGTAGCCGCGCTCTTTGTTCAGCTGCACGATCGCATCTGCAATGGTGTTGAGAAGCGTCCGGTTCACGCCCGCGCCCACTTCATCCAGGAAAACGATGCGGGCGTCCACCATCATGGTACGGCCCAACTCCAGCAGCTTTTTCTGCCCGCCGGAGACCTCACCAGCGCGGTGATCGGCCAGATGCGAAATGGTCAGAAACTCCAGCACCTCATCGGCCTTCGCGCGCAGCGCGCGTTCCTCGTCAGCAATGCGCTTGCGCCCGAACCATGTGTTCCAAAGCCGCTCCCCCGATTGTCCGCCCGGCACCAGCATCAGGTTTTCCCGGCAGGTCATCGAGTGAAATTCGTGGGCAATCTGGAACGTGCGCAAGAGCCCTTTGTGGAAAAGAGCATGGGGCGCCAGCCCGGTGATGTCTTCGCCTGCCATGAACACCCGGCCCGAGGTCGGCTCCAACACGCCCGCAATCACATTGAACAGCGTCGTCTTGCCCGCGCCATTGGGGCCAATCAGCCCGGTGATCGACCCTTCGGCGATCTCCATCGACGCACCATCCACGGCATGAAAGCCGCCAAAATGTTTGTGGACGTCTTCAACGACGATCATGTCATGCCCCCAGATGCGATCAGCCCCGGCCAGATACCGGGGCTGATGCGTTTCGTAAAGCCGGGTTTAGCGAACCCCCTCAGCGATAGGTGGCCGTGGTGATTTTACCGCCTTCAAAGACGATCTCACGGTAGTTGCCCGCGCTTTCGCCGGGGCCGATGAGTTCCACCGCAGTGGCCCCGACATAGTCGATGTCTTCACCCGCCGCGATCATCTCCAATGCTTTGCCCAGTTCACCGGGGAAGATCTGCGTGCCGGGCGCATTCGCCACATCCATCACGTGATCTTTGTAGTCACCCGGCTCAACCGAGCCCGCCGCTTGCATGGCCAGCATAATGAGTGCGGCCGCGTCATAGCTTTCCTTGGAAAAAGGCGAGGTGCCGTCAAAGCCTTCGGCCATGCCTTCGAACATGGCCGCGCCTTCGCTGTCGGTGCCCGGGTGCTGCCCGGTGGAGCCGTCGATCTCAGAACCGAAGTTCGTCTCCAGCGCTTCACCGATCATGCCATCGGGGAAGTGGAAGCTGTCGAACGCGCCGGAATCGAGTGCTGCGCGCACGATGCCGCTGCCACCCTGATCCACGTAGCCTGCCACAACCAGACGATCACCACCCGCGGCCGCAAGGGCCGCGACTTCAGCGGAATAGTCGCCTTTGCCATCTTCATGCGCGGCGTTGATCGTCACCGTGCCACCGGCTGCTTCAAAGGCGGCAGCAAAGCTGTCGGCCAGGCCTTTGCCATAGTCATTGTTGGTGTAGGTCAGCGCCACTTCCTTGATGCCCTGATCGATCAGAACATCGGTCATCACCACGCCCTGACGCGCATCAGAGGGCGCTGTGCGGAAGAACAGACCGTTGTCTTCGGCGGTGCTAAGACCCGGAGAGGTGGCCGAGGGTGAAATCATCACCATGCCGTTGGGTACGGCAACATTGCTGAGGATCGCGCCCGTGACGCCTGAACAATCGGCCCCCATGATGCCTTTCACACCTTCAGCAGTGACCAGACGTTCGGCGGCTGCCGTGGCGGCGCCTGCATCAATGCACGTGCTGTCTGCGCGCACTGGCGTCACGGTCATGCCATCCAGAAGTTTGCCGCTTTCCGTCACTTCCGCCATGGCCAGTTCCGCGCCGTCGCCCATATGAGGCGTCAGCGATTCAATGGGGCCGGTGAAACCTAGGATGACGCCCAGCTTCACTTCGCCCTCGGCCCAAGCCGCGCCAGTGGAAAGCGCCAATGCTGCGGTGGTCGCAAGCAGTTTCTTCATGTCCAGTTCTCCCTGTTGACTGATGTTTATTGGCATCGAAGGGTAGAAAGCCCGGGCAGAAATGCAAGCGTAATCGGAAATTGACGCAAGGGCAGAGCGACCCCAAATTGATGCAAAGCTGCGAAAGGACGTTTGAATGCGTTGGGTATGGACTTGCCTTGTACTGCTGATCTGCGCCGCGCCGTCGCCTTCGCGGGCACTGGACACAAGCGCGGGCAAACTGGTTATCACCCAGATGGCGGGCGGCCTGAATGCGCCGTGGGGGTTTGGGTTCCTGCCGGACGGGTCGATCCTGATCACCGAACGGGGCGGCGTGTTGAAGCGGGTGACCGACGCAGGCGTGTCTGAGGTAGCGGGTGTCGGCCCTGTCTGGGCCGAAGGGCAGGGCGGTTTGCTGGATGTTCTGGTGCCACGCGACTTTGCCACGACCAGAGAGCTATTCTTCACCCTGGCCCAGCCACAGGGCAAAGAGGCGGGCACCGCAGTGGCCCGCACGCGGCTGTCAGACGACGCGACACAGCTAACGGACTGGACCGTGATCTACGAGATGGACCCCGGCAGTGAAGGCGCGCGGCATTTCGGATCCCGGTTGGTAGAGGCGCCCGATGGCACGTTTTTTATCACCGTGGGTGACCGGGGCGACAGGCCATCAGCGCAGGATCTGGGGGTGGAGAACGGCTCCGTCCTGCGGATCATGCGCGACGGCGGTGTGCCCGATGACAATCCTTTCGTGGGCACAGCGAATGCGCAGCCAGAGATATGGTCCTACGGGCACCGCAACCCGCAGGGCGCGGCCCTTGATCTGGACGGGCGGCTTTGGGTGGCGGAACACGGTGCGCGCGGTGGGGATGAGGTGAACGCGGTGCGGCGCGCCGCGAATTACGGCTGGCCGGTGATTTCCTATGGGCGGCACTATTCGGGCCGCAAGATCGGTGAAGGCACCGCCAAGGACGGCATGGAGCAGCCGGAATTCTATTGGGATCCGTCCATGGCGCCCTCCGGCATGATGATCTATTCCGGCGCGCTTTGGCCGGAATGGCGGGGGTCGATTTTCGTGGGGTCGCTCAAGTTTGATTATGTTTCACGGCTCTCCGGCGCTCCCCTGCAAGAAGAGATGCTGGAAGCGCCAGAAACGTACCGGGTCCGCGATCTGCGCGAGGGGCCTGAGGGCGCAATCTGGTTTTTATCGGTGGGGGACGGGGCGCTTTATCGCCTGACGCCGGGCTGACAGCACGTTCTCTGGACGGTCGGCGATTGTGCGCTCACCCCCCCCGTTCAACCCTGTGCAATCCTTGCGCGACGCCTTGAACTTGCCACAACTTGGGCCAACCCTCGTCCCACGCGGCCCCTAGATTTCCCGGCAACAATCGCAACCAAAACGCAGGATTGTGCAAAAAATGCCCGACCCGTTCTTGTCCGAGGTCAAATATCTCGGCAACGCAAGTCAGGATTTTATTGAAGTCGCTGTCGATGCCGGCACCGATGTTTCTAACCTTGTGGTCACGGTCTATCGCCCGAACGGCACGGTGCGGTCGACCAGCGATGTATCCTTGCTGACGCCCACGACGGTGAATGGCTTTGATGTCTATCTGATTGATAACTCAGGCCCGACCGCCTTTAACGGGGTGGCGCTCAATCAGGCGGTGTCGCTGTCTGAGGGTTCCACGGTCTATCAGTTCGTGTCCTTTTCCGATACCCCCGGTGGTGTGACGGCCACGACTGGGCCCGCCAATGGCCTCACGTCGACCGACATTGGGCAGGCCGGGGCAGGGGAATCGCTGGAAACACAGGATCAGGGCGGATCCTATTTCACGCAGACTGACCCAGACCCAAACAACGTGACCTGTTTCGTGGCAGGCACGCAGATCGACACGCAAGATGGCCCAGTCGCGGTGGAGGATCTGACCGTTGGAACCCGGGTGCGC
>JBCCAJ010000347.1:0-3766 GCA_039814845.1 Pseudomonadota bacterium
GTGAAAGCCCATATGGGCAATGCCGGGCTTTAGATGACAGTCAATCTTGTGCTTCGCGATTAGCGATTTAACCAGCGCTTTGGTTTCCTCCGCCATCGTCCAAAGCCGATCCGCATCTTCGCGGCCCACCAGCTTTTCGACGTAATGCTGATCCATCCGCTGGCCCGAGCCAAGCTGCCCGCCATTGCGCCCTGACGCGCCAAAGCCCACGCGCTGGGCCTCCAGCACCACAACGCGTCGCCCGGCCTCCGCCAGATGCAGCGCCGCCGACAGCCCGGTAAAGCCCGCGCCGACGATGCAAACATCCGCCCGCACATCCCCTTCAAGCGCCGGATACGGCCCCGGTGCCTCGGCCGTCGCGGCGTACCAGCTTGGCGGGTATTCCCCGCGACGGTCATTGGCATAAAGCAGGTTGAGTTTCATCTTGCCGCAAATACTCCCGCCGGAGGCTCAAAGTCGTTTAGACATTGAGCAACAGGTGCTCGCGTTCCCACGGGCTGATCACTTGTAGGAACTCGTCATACTCCGCGCGTTTTACGATGCCGTAGACGCGGGAAAAGTCAGGGCCGAGTACGTCATGGAGCCCTATGGCGTCCTCGAACAAATCGAGCGCCGCGCCGAATTCATTGGGGATTTCCGCCTCGCCTTCATAGGCCTCCCCGCGAAATTGCGCGTCGGGGCGAATTTCGTTCTTCAGCCCCAAAAGCCCGCAAGCGAGGCTCGCCGCGATGCCAAGATAGGGGTTGCAATCCATGCCCGCGATGCGGTTTTCCACCCGCCGCGCCTCTGGCGGCGACAGGGGCACGCGGATGCCTGTGGTGCGGTTGTCCCGCGCCCAGGCTAGGTTGATGGGCGCGGAATGATCGCGCACGTAGCGGCGATAGGAATTCACATAAGGCGCCAGCACCGCGATGGCGTCGGGCAGGTGTTTTTGCAGCCCGCCGATGAAGTGATAAAACGCGTCCGTTTCGCCGCCTTGGGGGCCAGAAAAGACATTGCGACCCGTGTCCGATTCCAGCACAGAGTGATGGATATGCATGGCACTTCCCGGCTCATCGGCGATGGGTTTGGCCATGAAGGTGGCAAAGCAATCATGGCGCAACGCCGCCTCACGGATCAGGCGTTTGAAATAGAACACCTCATCTGCCAGCTTCACCGGATCGCCGTGGCGCAGGTTGATTTCCAACTGCCCCGCGCCGCCTTCCTGGGTGATGCCGTCAATTTCAAACCCTTGGGCTTCGGCAAAGTCGTAAATGTCGTCGATCACGGGGCCAAATTCATCCACCGCGGTCAGGGAATAGGCCTGACGCGCCGCCGCCGGGCGGCCGGAACGGCCCATCATCGGTTTGATATCCTTGGCCGGATCCACGTTGCGGGCGACGAGGTAGAATTCCATTTCCGGGGCGACAACGGGGGTTAGCCCCATCTTTTCATACTGCGCAACAACGCGCTTGAGCACATTGCGCGGGCTTGACCCGATCACCTTGCCATCGCGGTCATAGGCGTCATGGATCACTTGCAACGTCCAGTCGCCTGTCCAAGGCGCGGCGGTTGCGGTGGCCATATCGGGTTTTAGAACCATGTCCCGTTCGATGAACCCTTCGTCGCCTGCAGCCTCGCCCCAGCCACCGGTGATGGTCTGGTAAAAGATCGAATCCGGCAGGTGGAAGTAATCCTGTCGGTTGAACTTGGAGGCCGGCACCGCCTTGCCGCGCGCGATGCCGGGCAGGTCAGAGATCACGCATTCCACCTCATCAAGGCGGCGCCCTTCCAGATAGTCCTGCGCGGGTTGGGGCAGGGATTTGATCCAGTTAGCCATGCGCGGCTCCTTCCCGGAAAAATCCGGCGATGCGGTCTACGAATTTCAAACTGTCATGGGGGGCGTGTTGAGTGTCTTTGGCCGAAGAGAGCCTGTCGGGTTCCACCACGCCCGCGCCACGTATCTCAATCAGTTTTTCAAGGATTTCACCGTCAAATTCAGGGTGCGGCTGGATCGTCAGTATGCGGTTGTCATAAAGCAGGGCTGCATTTTCGCAAAAGGCGTTGGAGCCGATCACTTTCGCGCCCTCGGGACGTTCCACCACTTGATCCTGATGCCAGGCTAGAAGACGCATGTCTTCACCGTCTATCTGGTAATCGGTGTGGCCGACCGCCCAGCCTTGATCGAACTTGACGACGCGGCCGCCCAAGGCTTGCGCGATAATCTGGTGGCCGAAGCAGACACCGACCATCGGGCGGCCATCGGCGTGGACTGCGCGGATGAAATCCTCCAAAGGCGGGATCCAGTCGTGATCCTCATAGGCCCCGTGTTTGGACCCGGTGATGATCCAGCCGTCGGCGTCGTCCGGGCTTTGGGGGTGGTCACCGTCGACAACGAACCAGGCTTTGGTGTCGAACCCGTGAGCCGCCAAAAGATCGCCAAAGATTTTGTCGTAGTCGCCGCGCGTGTCCATCAACGCATCAAGCGCGTGGCCGGTCACGAGAATGCCGATGAGCATGGGACACCTGTAATTTGATCAAATTGAGTGTAACGCGAGGTGATGGGCTGCTCAAGGGGAGTGTATTCTTTCCGGTAGATGCCGAACAGAGCGCCTTTGCCTGGCCCCGGTCTGGCGATCCTGGCTTTTGAACAGCAGAAATTTACTTTTGGGTTCCCGGACTCCATTCGAACGGCATCCTGCAATTGCCAATTCGCCAGGCCCTGGGTGGGGCCACCCTCTCAGCGATTGCAAGCAATCGCCTGCCGGGCAATGGGCGAAGGCGCGGCGGGCTAAAGCCCTTGATTCCGCGCCATCACACTGCGTCGAGATATGTTTTCCATTGTTCCGTTTCTGGGATCTTCGCCAACAAGGCGATCTCTTGCTCTTTGGTCAGAACCATGTTGGCGATGAGATCAGGATGGAAAATGCGGGGCAGAACCGGGTTCGTTTTGAACACCTCCGTCGCCTCGGCCCAGTTGGTCAGCAGCTGCGGGAAATCCTGATCATAGGCGTTGCCGGTCATGGGCTCGGGCGGTGTCAGGCCGTCTTCAATCCCCATGATTGCAGCCCCCAAAATGGCGGTGAAGACCAGATAAGAGCAGGTGTCACCGCCGGCCACGCGGTGCTCAATCCGGCGCGCGGGCGCGGGGCCACCGGGCACGCGAATGGCCGCTGTGCGGTTTTCATACGCCCAACAGACGGAGGTGGGCGCGTGGGCACCCGGCACCATGCGTGCATAGCTGTTGGCGTGTGGCGCGAAGATGAGGGTGGAGGGAGTGAGCGCCATGAGGCACCCCGCGATGGCTGAGCGCAGTTTGGCTGACCCCTCTGGCCCGCCATTGTCAAAGACGTTGCGGCCATCCGAGGAGAGTACGGAAAAATGCACATGCATCCCGTTTCCTGCATCCTCGGCAAAGGGTTTCGCCATGAAGGTCGCGGCCATGCCATGCTGGCGCGCGGTGCCACGGATCAGCGCCTTCAAGAGCCATGTGTCATCGGCGGCGCGCATCGCCTCCTGATGGGTCAGCGTCATCTCGAACTGGCCCACGCCGGATTCGCAGGTTGTGGTCTGGGCGGGAATGCCCATGGCATCAGCGCCGGCGTAAAGATCGCTGAAGAAGGCATCGAAACTGTCAATGTGATCCACGCTCAGAATATGTGCGCCTTCCATAACGCGGCCGGTGTGCGGATCTCGCGCCGGTGTCAGGACGGCGGCGCTGTCATCGACAAGCGTGAATTCCAACTCGGTGGCCGCCATCACGCGCCAACCGCGCGCAGTGTAGCGA
>JBCCAJ010000271.1:0-4502 GCA_039814845.1 Pseudomonadota bacterium
AAACGGCACGGGTACAAAGGCGCGTTTGAAATGGCCGCGACGGTCGACTACCTTTTCGCCTTTGCCGCCACGACAGGCGCCGTACGGGATCACCATTTCGACATGGTTGAGGCCGCATTTCTGGAAGACGAAGACACGCGCCAGTTCATCGAGGATCACAATGCGCCTGCCCTCAAAGAGATTGCCGAACGCTTGCAAGAGGCCATTGACCGAGAGCTGTGGGTGCCACGCTCGAACTCCGCCCGGGCGCGGATTGAGACCTTGGTGGGATGACGCAAGGCTTGCGCGGATTGAACGGTCTGGATTTGAGTATTTTGGGAAAGGTGAAGCGCGGGGATCGTGCTTTGAATGGAAAGGGCCGCGCCTTATGGTGGAACCGAATAGAGGAGAGATGCGATGACTGATGATGCAGCACGCCACACCGAAAAGATGGCCAAGAAGAAGGCCGCGCGCGACAAGATCATGGCGACCAAGACCGACAAGAAGGGTCTCATCATGATCCACACCGGCAAGGGGAAGGGCAAATCCTCAGCCGCTTTTGGCATGATATTTCGCTGCATTGCCCATGACATGAAATGCGCCGTCGTACAGTTCATCAAAGGCGGCATGTCCACCGGTGAGCGCGATCTCATTACCTCCAAATTCACCGATATCTGTGCGTTTCACACCATGGGCGAAGGCTTTACCTGGGAAACCCAAGACAAAGAGCGCGACATCGAAATGGCGCAAGCAGCTTGGGCTAAGGCCAAGGAGCTTATTCGCGATCCCAGCCACCACATGGTGCTTCTAGATGAAATCAACATCGCGCTGCGCTATGACTACATCGACGTAAATGAGGTCGCGACCTTTCTGCAATCTGAAAAACCCGAGATGACCCATGTGGTGATGACGGGTCGCAACGCCAAGGACGAACTGATCGAGATCGCCGATCTGGTGACGGAAATGGAGCTGGTGAAACACCCGTTCCGCGCGGGCATCAAGGCACAGATTGGGGTGGAATTTTAAAGGTACACCCGCCAAGCATAGACCCCGCTTAACACCAGACCGAAGAGGATTACCGCCCCGCGCAATAGTCGCGGGTTGACGTATTTGGCCAGTGATCCGCCCAGATAGCCACCCACGGTGCTGCCGGCCATCATAGCGAAGGCCTGTGGCCAGGCGATCAGCCCGCCGACGCCAAAGACCACGATGGACAGTATGGAAAAACTGGTGGCCAGCAGGTTTTTGATCGCATTGGCCACGTGAAAATCGCTGTAGCCCATGATCTGCGCCACGGCGAGAAGGATGATGCCCAAACCCGCACCAAAATAGCCGCCATAGATCGAAGCAACAAACAACCCTGCATACACCACCGTTCCGGCGCGCGTGCCACCCGCAAGCGCCAAAAGTTTGGTCCGCACCGTGTCACCAAAAGCGAAAAGAAGCGTGGCCGTCAGGATAAGCACGGGAATGAGACTTTCGAAAACGTTTGGGTCCGAGAAGATCAGCAAGATGGAGCCAAGTATCGCGCCGAGGCCAGAGACGATTCCCAACGGCACCAGCGCGCGGCCCACGTCGCGCAGCTCTTTCATATAAGCCGGAAGGGCCGCAGCATTGGAGGGCAAGAGTGCTAGAAAATTCGTGGCATTGGCCACCACGGGTGGCAGACCTGCGGCCATGAGCGCAGGGAAGGTAAAGAGTGTGGCCCCGCCCGCAATCGCGTTCCAAACACCACCCAAAAGGCCAATACCCACCAAAATCAGAAGGTCGAGAACACCCATGTTCGCCTCCTTTGATTGCCAAGACGCTAGAAGACGGGTAGCATTCAGAAAAACGAATAAATTGAATTTTATCCATGAATAAATTCGAACATATTCCGCTGAACAGTGACCTCCTCCGCAGCTTTGTGATCATTGCGGACACGGGTAACTTGACCCACGCCGCTGATCGGCTGGGCCGCACGCAATCGGCCATTTCCGTGCAACTGCGTAATCTGGAGAAAAGTCTGGGTGCGTCGTTGTTCAACCGGTCCGTCAAGGGCATGACACTGACCGACGCGGGTGAGCGGCTTTTGCCCAAGGCGCAGGCGGCGGTGGCCCAACTGCAAGAGATGCGAAGGCTCTTTGAAGAGCCGCTGACAGGACAGCTGCGCGTGGGGATACCAGACGATTATGAGGGTCTGATTTTGACGGACGCGCTGGCCCGATTTGCACGGATGCACTCCGGTGTTGAGGTGACGGCGATGTCGGGATGCACGGTGACTTACGACAAGGATGTGGGTGACGGGAGGCTGGATATGGCCGTGTGTTCGGGGCCGGAGCCCAAAGATGGCTTTTACATTTCGCGTGAGCCTGCGGTTTGGGCGGCTGGCCAGGGGGTGAATTTCTTGGCGGTTGAGCCGGTTCCTTTGGCGATGCTGGATCGCAGGTGTTGGTGGAAATCGATCCCCACTGATGCGCTGCATCGTGCCCGACGCGATTATCGTGTGGCATTCCGGACAGAAAGCTTTGGCAGCCTTCTATCGGCGCTACGGTCGGGGTTCGCCATCGGAGTGTTGCCTGCGTCATGCGTGGACGAGGATTTGCAGGTACTGGATGGCACGCATGGTCTGCCGCCTTTGCCCGACATTCACCGCACCATAGTCTTTTCCGACAGAGCGGACATGCAGCTTTGTGAGGCCATGGCAGAGGCCATCTGTACGACCCTTCAAGGTGTGCAGCCTGGGGCTTGACGAGGGTCACGAGAAAAAATCAATTGTCAGACAATTAAAGTCGTGAGACCATTCCCCCATAACGGACCCCAGACAACGGTCCATTATCGCGCCACGCGAGGGAGGAAAAACCATGAATTTAAGACCTGATCCAACATTTTACCCCACTGCCACCATGGCAATGGAAGCCCCAGCAGAGACGCTCGCCTTCACCCTGATGCTATCGCCCGATGGGTCGCAGCCAGATGGTTTGGCGGTTGTGGACGTGGATCCCAAATCCAAAACCTATGGTGAAATTGTCCATCAGGTGATCATGCCCAACAAAGGTGATGAGTTTCACCATTTTGGCTGGAATGCCTGTTCCGCGTCATTGTCACCGCTGTCTGGCCATGCTTTCTTGGAACGCCGTTACCTGATCATCCCAGGCATCCGGTCCTCGCGCATCTATGTGATTGATGTGAAAGAGCCGCTGAAGGCCAAAATCCACAAGATCATCGAGCCCGAAGAGGTGTTTGAGAAGACGGGTTATTCGCGCCCTCATACGATCCATTGTGGGCCAGAAGGGATCTATGTGTCGACCCTTGGTGGCGGCGGCGAGGATGGCATGGACGGTCCTCCCGGTATTTTCATAATGGATTGCGAAACATTCGACATTCTGGGCCGCTATGAGATGGATCGCGGCAAGCAGGAAAAGCACTACGATTTCTGGTGGAACCTGCCGCGCGATTACATGGTGAGTTCCGAATGGGGCCTGCCGCCGCAGTTCGAAGGCGGGGTTGTGGCCGAGGATTTGCTGTCCAACAAATACGGTCATGTGATCCATTTCTGGAACCTGCGCGAACGCAAGAATGTGCAGACGATAGATCTGGGGGCTAATCACCAGATGGCGCTGGAAATCCGACCTGCACATGATCCGGCCAAGGATTACGGTTTCGTGGGGGTTGTGGTGGACACGACCAACCTGCAGGGCTCAATCTTCACTTGGTGGCAGAAAGAAGATGGCACGTTTGACGCCAAAAAAGTCATCACCATCGATCCGCGCCCCGAGAAGGCAGAGAACCTGCCGCCGCTGCTGCAGGGATTTGAGGCCGTTCCGCCTCTGGTCACCGATATCGACCTCAGCCTCGATGACAAATATCTCTACGTCGCTTGCTGGGGTCTGGGCGAGATGCATCAATATGATGTCTCCGACCCGTTTAACCCTGTGCTGGCTGGCAAAGTTGAATTGGGCGGCATCGCGCGCGGGGCCAACCATCCCAACGGCAAGCCTTTTGTCTATGGCCCCCAAATGGTGGAGATCAGCCGGGACGGCAAGCGCGTCTACTGGACCAACTCGCTTTATTCCACTTGGGATGATCAGTTCTACCCAGATGATGAAGGCGGGCAGATGGTCATGGCCAATGTGGGCGAAAATGGCGGGCTGGAACTGGATAAGGACTTCTATGTGGAGTTCCCCAAGGGCTATCGCAGCCACCAGATCCGGCTGGAAGGTGGCGACTGTTCGACCGACAGTTTCTGCTACCCGAACGTTTAAACGCGCATGGAAGAGGCAAGCCTGACGGCCCTGTGGTGGGCCGTCATCGCGTCAGGCATTTACCATGGGATCAACCCCGGCATGGGTTGGCCACTGGGGGTGTCTGCCGCGTTGATGGAGCGATCACAAACCAGCCTCTACCGTGCCCTCGGCATGTTGGGCGGGGGGCACCTTTTGGCCATGACGGCCATTTTGCTGCCCTTCACGCTGATGTTCACTCTGGTGGAATATCAGCGCCAGATCCAGACGGGCGCGGCCATTCTGGTGATTGGTATGGGC
>JBCCAJ010000153.1:0-6451 GCA_039814845.1 Pseudomonadota bacterium
GGTGCGCGAAATGACAAGCGGCGGGGCGCATGTTTCCATTGAGGCGCTCGGGCTCAACGTGACATTCCAGAATTCGCTGAAATCGCTGCGCAAACTGGGCCGCCACGTGCAGATCGGCATGCCCACTGGCGACCATGCCACACCCGTTCTGCCGCTTCTGGGGCTCGTTTATGCCCGCCAGCTGACCCTTCACGGCACCCGGGGAATTGCGCCTGCCCGCTTTGCCGCCCTTTTTGAGATGATCGCCTCAGACCGACTCAACCCTGCTCGGTTGGTCACGCAAACCATTCCGTTGTCCGGGGTCGAAGCCGCGCTGCGCGGGATGGATCGTTTCCAAGGCGCGGGGGTGACTGTTGTGGATCGCCTAAATTGTTGACAAATGGGCAACAAACACCGTGATTTTCCGGCCGAACCATGTGGATAAGTCTGGATCGAAATTCGCATTTGTGAAAGTTTTGTGACTGTGCCGCTCGACACAAGGCACTCAAGACCTCAAGATATCAGCCGGGCGGCGCTCTTTTGTGGACTAAGGGAGCGACAGGAAATGTCGCGGATAAAAATGTCGACCAAATCTACCGCCGAGGCAGGCAAACCAACACCGCAACCCACCTCGAAAGAGGATGGCCCCAAGACAGTGTCAGCGCGCGTTTTCACGGATTTCGCAGCGATCTGACAAGACGGGGACTTGGGGGGTGCCCCGGTTTAGGGGCTCATGCACTGCATGTTTGCAGCGCACATGATGGTTTCACCCTGCCAGTTTTTCAATTTCTTCCAGCAGATGCGTTGGCACGTCTATGCCCTGCTGCGCGGCCATATCCCGTTTTTCCTGACGCCCATCTCCGGGCAGGCGCGTTCCATCCTGGTGCAGGATCATCTGAAGAAGCGTCTCTAACCGCGCCGCAAATCCCGGCTGCGGTGCGAAGGCTATCAACGTTTGACCGACGCCCGGCGGCGCGCCCTCAGCGTCGAAAAAGGACGTGGCTTCAAACGACTGGTTCGCACCTGACAGCGTGGCGGAAAGAATTTCCACGATGAGCGCAAGGGCCGCCCCCTTGGCACCCCCCATGGGCAGCATGGTGCCCGTAAGAGCGGCTTTTGCATCCGTCGTGGGCTTGCCATCTTTGTCGAGTGCCCAGCCTTCGGGGATCGCCTCACCGGCTTTGGCCGCAGCCATGACCTTGCCACGCGCGACTTTGGACAGCGACAGATCAATCACCAAAGGTGGACCGTCCGCACGCGGGGCCGCGAAGGCAATAGGGTTGGTGCCAAAAATCGGCGCGGCCCCACCCCAGGGCGCCATGGCGGGCGGCGAATTGGTGACCATCAGCGCGATAACGCCTGACCGGGCCAATGCCTCCACATGCGCGCCCAACTGGCCGCAATGGTGGGAGTTGAACACATAGGCCGCGGCGACCCCGTGGGCCGCAGCGATCCCCGGCAGTTCATTGTTTATGAGGTTGAGCGCCGGAAAGGCAAAGCCATGGCGCGCGTCAACATGCAGCACACCCGTGCGCGTCTTGGTCAGCTGCGGTTCTGCCTGACCCTGAACTTTGCCCGATCGGGCCTGCGCCGCGTAAGACGCCACGCGCGACAGTCCATGACCGCCCTGCCCGTCCACTTCCGCCGCGACCAAAGCCTCGGCCACGATACGGGCGTTCTTGCGCGACGTGTGGCTGTTGAGAAAGGCGCGCTCCACCAGATCGGTGAGCGCAGCAACGGACATCCGCGCGTAGCTGGTCATCATGCCCCCCAAAAGATTCGTGCCTCCGGCGGAGGTATTTCCAACAAGAAAGAAGCGCAGGCTTCGGCTTCTTTCTTGTCAAAAATACCTGTTTCCGGTGCGTTACGCCGAGCGGTAGAGTTTGGTCATGGAGAATTCCCGGTGACCAAGTGCCTCGGCCGCGGTGTGGCGGCCATTGGCCGTCCGGCGGATCATGTCGATCAGCTCATCACCCGCTTCATCAATGGTCATCTCGCGGCGCAGGATGCCGGAGACGTCCACATCCACATGCTCTGACATGGTGCGCACGGTGCGCGGGTTGGCGGTGATTTTGATCACAGGCACGATCGGGTTGCCGACCACGTTGCCCTGCCCGGTGGGGAAGGTGTGGACGACGGCACCGCCTGCGGCCATGAGCGTGACGCATTCAGCCGCCGCAGAGGAGCTGTCCATGAAGTAGAGCCCATCGCCGGATTTCGGCTGTTCGGCCGGTTCCAGGATGTCGATATATTGTGACGTGCGCCCGATTTTTTCGAGGTTGCCGAGGGCCTTTTCCTCGATGGTGGTCAGACCGCCTTCGATATTGCCTTTGGTGGGCTGGCTATCGGACAGGTCATCGGTTTGATGCGCGAAGATCACATCGTCCTGATAGGCCTTCCACATCTTGTACCAACGCTCACCCACGTCTTCATTGACGGCGCGTTTCTGGCAGATGTGTTCGGCGCCGGTGATCTCGGACGTTTCCCCGAAAAAGCCGGTGATGCCTTCGGGCAGCAGTTTGTCATACATGTTGCCCACTGTCGGGCAGGAGCCGAGGCCGGTTGTCGTGTCGCTCTCGCCGCATTTGGTGGAGACCCAGAGTTCTGAGATGTTGCACTCCTCGCGCTGCACCTCAGTCGACTTGTGGACGAAATCCTTCGCAGCCCAGCTGGCAGCGCGGATGGTTTCGAAATCGCCCTTTTGCTCAATCGAGAATTCAGCCACTTCCTTGCCCGTTTCGCGAATGCCATCGGCGATGCGCTTGGTCCAGCCGGGCTCGATCCCGATTACGACGACCGAGTGCACGTTGGCATTGGCGCCGGTGCCGATCATGGTGCGGAAATGCAGTTCCAGATCTTCACCGAATTGCAGACGGCCATAGGCGTGCGGGATGGCCAGCGTGCCTTTGACATTATTGGCCACGGCCTCAACCGCGGCGTTGGAGATATCATCGACGGGCAGGATCAGCACGTGGTTGCGGACACCCACGCGGCCATTTTCGCGGCGGTAGCCCATGAAAGTCATGTTGGAATACTTTGACATCTGAATGGCTCCTTACCAGCGCTTGGTTTTGCAGTTGTGGGTGTGGACATGGCGCCCTTTGGGGATGTCGGCGACGATCTTGCCGATGTCTTCACCGTATTTAACAGCCGTATCGCCGGTCTTGAAATCCTGAAGCGCGATCTTGTGGCCGATTGGCACATCGTCTTCGGCGGTCAGGGTGAAGGTGGAATTGTCATGGGTGACGCAGCAGAACATTTCCGTCCCGGCGGTCAGCCCTTCGACCACGACAACGCCGACATTGTCGTCATGTTCGTGGACCAGCAGATGGGGGATATTAGACATCTTCAAGCAGCCTTTCAGAATTTAGAGGTGGTTTGGCTCCGTCTATCATGTATAAGAAGTCTTATACAAGACTTATTCTTGAAGACCGGCTCCGTGACGGATGATGTGATCAACAAAACGCCGCTTTACCGCGTGGTGATTGACACCATCGTGGGCCGGATCGCGTCGGGTGAATTGCCCCCGGGCGCGATGTTGCCGAGCGAGGTGCAACTGGGCGCGGAATTGGGCGTAAGCCAAGGGACAGCGCGCAAGGCGTTGATCGATCTTGAAGCGCGGGGGTTGGTTCAACGGGCGCAGGGGCGCGGCACGTTTGTCACCATTCAGACGCCGGATCGGGCGCTGTTTAACTTCTTCCGGCTGCGGGGCAAGGATGGCGCGCGCCCTGCCCCGGCGTTGGAGTGCCAAGAGATCAAGGCGCGGGCCGCTAATAAGGACGAAAAGCAGCTGCTGCATGGCGCGCCGGAGCGGGTTTTTGAGATTGCGCGCCTGCGCAGCCTGCCCGGAGAGGACCGCGTGCACGAAGTGGCCGTGGTCCCGCAAGGGATGTTCCCAGGGCTTTTGGAGCGCGCGCCGCTGCCCAACACGCTGTATGTGTTCTACCAGCAGGCCTATTCCTGCATCGTCGTGCGCGCGGATGAGCGGCTTGGCCCCGGCGTGGCGGATGCTCAGATGGCCAAGCGGTTGGGCGTGGCCGAGGGCGCGGCCGTTTTGCAGGTGGATCGGGTGGCTTATGATGCGCTGGACCGCGCTGTAGAGCGACGGGTCAGCGTGATCCATGCGCGGGATCATGTTTACGATGTTACCTTGAAGTAAGTGCAGGAGAGCGGCTTCGTCTGGCCCCGGTCTGGCGATCCCGGCCTTGGATCAGCAACGCTTTATCTTTGAGTTCTCGGACTCAATCCGAGCGATGCTCTGCAATTGCCATTTCGCCAGGCCCTAGGTGGGGCCAGGCGAAGGCGCGGCGGGCTACGCCCTTGATTCCGCGCCGGGGCTACTTGGTCTTCCCCAGCCTTTGACCCACGCCATCGCGGCTTTGGAGGGGACGCCACCACGCCTCATTGGCTAGATACCAATCCACAGTTTTGTCGAGACCCTGTTCCAGTGTCACAGATGGTTGCCAGCCCAGTTCCGTGGCGATGCGCGTCGCGTCGATGGCGTAGCGCAGGTCGTGGCCGGGACGGTCGGTGACGAATGTGATCTGGTCGCGGTAGGATGTGACTGCGGGGCGTTTGGCATCGAGCAGGTCGCAAATCATATGGACCAGATCGATATTGCGGGCCTCGTTGTTGCCGCCGATGTTGTAGCTGCGGCCAAGCTCGCCCTTTTCCAGCACGGTCAAAAGCGCCTCGGCGTGATCCTCGACATAAAGCCAGTCGCGCACGTTGAGGCCCGCGCCATAGACCGGGATCGGCTCTCCTGCCAGGGCCTTCAGGATCACCACAGGGATCAGCTTTTCGGGAAAATGATATGGCCCGTAATTGTTCGAACAGTTGGTCAGCACCACGGGCAAGCCAAAGGTTTCGGCCCATGCGCGGACGAGGTGGTCGCTGGCGGCTTTGGAGGCGGAATAGGGGGAATTGGGGGCATAGGGGGTGTCTTCGGTGAAAAGGCCCTCGTCGCCCAGAGTGCCGTAGACCTCATCAGTGGAGATGTGGTGGAAGCGGAATGTGTCGGGGCGGCCTTGGGTTTGCCAATGGCTGCGGGCCGCCTCCAACAGGTTATAGGTGCCGGTGACATTTGTCTCAATAAAGTCGCCCGGCGCGTCGATGGACCGGTCGACATGGGATTCGGCGGCCAAATGCATGACAGCGTTAGGGGCATGTTGCGCGAAGACGCGGTCGAGGGCGGCGCGGTCGCGGATGTCGACATGTTCAAAGGCGTAATCGGGGCTGTTTGCGACGCCGGCCACATTGTCGAGGCAGGCGGCATAGGTGAGCGCGTCGAGGTTGACGACCTTGTGGCCTTTGGCGATGGCCGCGCGCACGACGGCGGACCCGATGAAGCCTGCGCCGCCTGTGACCAGTAGTTTCATGGTGTGCCTCTTGATTGGTAGTTCGCGTGTACGGCATTTGACCCGCGGCTTTCAAGACACGCACGACATAGCGCCTTCGACAGGCCCCAGTCTGGCGATCCCGGCCTTTGAACAGCAGCGCTTTACTCTGGGGTTCTCGGACTCCGTTCGAGCGATGTGCTTTGATTACCATTTCGCCAGGCCCTGGCGGGGGCCTGACGAAGGCGCGGCGGGCTTGCGCCCTTGATTCCGCGCCGGACGCCTGTTCATACATGTGCCAAACAAAAGGGAATCCTTTATGGCCGTTCGACCAAGACGCAGCTTCATTTTCACCCCCGGGCTGCGGCCCGATATGTTACCCAAGGCGCTGGCCTCTGGCGCGGACATCGTCTGTGTCGAACTGGAAGACGGGATCGCGCCGAAGGACAAAATGGAAGCCCGCGCGAAGGCTTTGGCGCTCTTTGAGACGCCGCAATCGGAGGATGGGGTCGAGCGCATTGTGCGGATCAATTCCATGCGGGAACGGTTCGGGTTGGAGGATGTGCAGGCGATCCTCACCACCCCTACCCCGCCGCCTGCCTTGATGATGCCAAAGGTGCGCACACCCGATGAGGTCGTGATGCTGGATGGGTTGTTGACCGAGGCGGGGCACGCCACGCGCCTGCATGTGATCATTGAAACCAATGAAGGGTTGGAGGCGGCCTTTGACATCGCCCGCTGCTCTGCCCGGATTGACGCGCTGTTTTTTGGTGGCGTGGATATGGCGGCGGAGCTGCGGTGCCAGAACTCTTATGACGGGCTTTACTACGCCCGCGCCCGCGTGGTGCATGCGGCGGCCAGTGCGGGGCTGGATGTGATTGATGTGCCGTTCCTGGATCTCGATGATCCGGAGGGCATGCGCCGAGAGGCCGAGCGCGTGCGGGATATGGGCTTTGCGGGCAAGGGTTCGGTGCATCCCAAACAGATCGCGGTCTTGAATGAGGTGTTCACGCCGTCGGAGGCGCAGATTGCGCGGGCGCGGCGGATCACGCGTGAATTTGAGGCGGCTGATACGGGGCTTGTGGTGATTGACGGCAAGCTGATCGAAAAGCCGGTGTTGCGGGACATGTACAGGA
>JBCCAJ010000314.1:0-4084 GCA_039814845.1 Pseudomonadota bacterium
CCGCTCTGCACAGGCCACCCCCTTTGGCGAGGGGGCGAGCACAATCGAGTTGCCGCATTTGAGCGCATTGATGATGTTGTTGGCAGGGGTCGCCGCCGGGTTGGTCGACGGAACAATCGCGCCGACCACACCTTTGGCGCGGGCAATCTCTGTGATGCCAGTCTCCGGGTCATCCGACATCATACCGAAGGTCACAATGCCTTTCAAATCGCGCATCAGGCCAAGTGTCTTGCGGTGGTTCTTGGTGATCTTATCGGGCACATTGCCCAAGCCGGTTGTCTCCACCGCCAGTTCCGCCAATTCGCGGTTGCGCGCGGGTTTCATGATCGCCCAGGCCGCCGCTGCCGCGGCACGGTCATACCGGGATTGAGAGCCGCCAGCCTCATAGGCCACCTGCGCGATCCGCGATCTGGCAATGATGCCTTCGACGCTGTCCTCGATCATAGCTGCACCCTCCTGCACTTTGCTTTCGGGTTACACCGCCTTGTTGCTTGTTGCAAACGCGCGGTAGATGGAGGAGAGGAGCGTAATCACGCCCGCAATGATCAGGATCGTGCAGATGGGCCGAGAGAAATATTCGCCCAGATCGTAATGCACCATCTGCATGCCTTGCGCGAAATTCTGTTCCCCGATTTTGCCAAGGATCAGGCCCAAAACGATGCCGGGGATGGAGAAGCCCGAGCGCCGCAGCAGATAGCCCATGATGCCCGCAAGGAACATCACCATCACATCCAGCACCAACCCGCGGCTGATATAGGCACCCACGGTGGCCAGCATCAGGATCAGCGGCGCGAGGAACTGGAACGGGATTTTGAGCAAATTGAGGATCGTTTTCGTCTCAACCACCCCGATGATCAGGATCGACAGGTTGGCATAGAACATCGCCGCAAACACGATCCAGATCAGATCGGGCGACAGCATGAACACAAGCGGTCCAGGCTGCAGATCATGCATCTGAAAGACCGCGACCATCATCGCAGTCAGCGCACCACCGGGCAGGCCCAACGCCAGAAGTGGGATCATCGCCGCGCCCGTGGCTGCGTTGTTAGCCGTCTCGGCAGAGATGACGCCTTCCAGCTTGCCCTTGCCGAACTCCTCTTTGTTCTTCGACCAGCGCACCGCCTCACCATAGCTCATGAAGGCAGCCAGCGTCGCGCCGATGCCGGGTAGAATACCGCAGAAGAACCCCACAAGGATCGACCGCAAGACCGCCAGCTTATGCATCCACAGTTCCAGAAAGCTGGGGAAGGTCATGGAAACTTTGGGCGCTTTATATTTGCCGGAGGCTTTCTTCTCGGCTTGCACGAAAATCTCTGACACGGCGAAGAAACCCAGGATGGCGGGAACGAAGGCAATGCCCGCCGCCAGATCGGGCATGCCGAAGTTGTAGCGGTTGATGCCGCCGACAGGGTCTTGCCCGACGGTGGCGATTAAAAGCCCGATCAGAACCGACATCCATCCTTTCCAGATCGTCCGCGCGCCCACAGACGCCGCTACGATCAAACCAAAGAACACCAGCGCGAAAATCTCTGGCGGGCCGATATTCTTGATCGCCCATTGGGCCAGAGGCTCTGTCGCCGCCATCATGATCAGGGCGGATGCAATGCCACCAACAGCCGAACACAGGACAGCCGCACCCACGGCCTTCCCGGATTGGCCATTCTGGGTCATGGGATAGCCGTCAAAAGAGGTTGGTGCATTCTCGGGCGAGCCAGGGATATTGAACAGGATCGCAGTGATCGCCCCACCATAGGTGCCGGTGCAATAGATCACCGCAAACAGCATGACGCCCTGCGCGGGTTCCAGCGCGGCCGAAAACGGCAACAGGATCGCGGCAAGGGTCAACATGCTGACACCCGGGATGGCCCCAAAAAGCATGCCACCGATCACGCCAAAGACGAAAATCGCGATGGTCGTCGGGTCGCCGAAAAGGGCTGCAGAGCCTGCCAGAAAATTCTCAATCATGGTCCGGTCAGAGCCCCTGTAGCTTGGCGTTCATGGTCAGAATCCAAGCGCTGATATCGTAGAAGGGTGATACGTTGCCCTGCGGCAGCGGCGCGTTCAGGATCATCAAAAAGAGCCCGATGAAGATGACGTAGATTACCACTGTCATGATCAAAATGGCCTTCCAACGGCGTTCGCCAAAAAGCCAGATGATCGCGGCGATAAAGAAGGGTGCGCTGGCATAAATCCCCATCGGTTTCAGCAGATAGGCGAACAGGAAGGGCGTCAGAAGCACCGCAACCATGCGGGGCAACGTGCCGGGATCAGAAAGATCGACCGCTTCATCGTTGTTTTGCCCGATTGTACCTTGCGAGGCCGCACCGTTTTTATACTGAAACCAAAGGTTGCCCAGCGTCGCCAGCAAAAGCAACGCGATCACCACACGCGGCCAGGCGGTGGCTCCAAAGATATAGATCTCAATCGTCTGGTTGAATTCGAACGAAAAGCCGTAGAACACGGCCACGATCAACAGGAAAATGCCGAACTCAATCCACGACCCGCGCGTCAGACGTCCCAAACCTGCCCCTCCCTTGCGAAAGCTTGGTGAAGGGCGCGGCGTTCGAAAACGCCGCGCCAAGAAACCTCAGCCGAGGTTTATTTCACATCCAGACCCATGGCCTGATAGACCTCGCGATACTGCTCGATCGACTTGGTGATCAGGTCTTTGGACCCATCGGTATCGCGATAGCTGTCGATGACGGTCATGAACTTGCTGTCATTGAATGCCTGATAGCTGTCTTCGCAGTATCCACGCTGGAAGGCCCATTGCAGCCACTCCACCCGGTCGGCGGGCGCATCAGCATGCACATAGAAGCCGCGGAAACGCAGCAGCGGGTCGAAATCCATGCCGGCCTCACGGTGCGTAGGCGTGTCGGCAAAGGCATCGGGGCGTTCGTCAAAGATGGTCAGGATCGGCATGAACTGATCCGCATCAAGGAAGTTGCGCACGTCGCCGGGCTGCTCAAACAGGGCATCCACCTGACCGCCCAACAACGCGCCATAACGCGGTGCGCCCTTGTCGAAGGAGATCTGCTGAATTTCCATGCCGGTGGCGTCAGTGATGAACTTCATCGTCACCCGCTCCATCGACCCTTCTTTGGACACGTTTGCGATGGTCGCCTTACCGTCTTGGGCCTTCACCCATTCCACGAAAGACGCCCAATCGGTGTAGCGATCTTCGTCCTTGCGGATGTAGATCTGACTAAACGTCACCTGAGAGGTTACAAGTGGGATCAAGTCCTCCGCCGGGTTCGGCAAAGAGCTGTCCAGCGCATGGGCTGAGGACGCATCATCAATATGCTCAAGCACATTGTACCCATCCGCAGGGGCCGCCATGTAGGCTGTCATGCCCACGGTACCCGACCCGCCGGGCTTGTGATCGCGGTTGATCGGCACGCCGGTCAGTTCGGTCACGGCCTCGGCCATCGCTGCAGCCACCTGCCCGGATCCACCTGCGGGACCGTATGGTACTATCATAGTTAACGCACGCTCCGGAAAGCCACCCGGCTTGTCCATCGACGCCTCAGGGCGTTTGCATTCAAACGCAACCGCGCTTCCAGCCGTCGCCATCACGGCGACCACGGCCACCGTTCCAAAGAATGATTTCATTTTGTTCCTCCCAAGTATTTCCCGCGCCTGTAAACCTCGACGCAGTTTTTGTACGTAGGTGCCTTTACTTAGCGTCAAGCCAAGTTCCGACAACGTCAGCACCATACAATTGGTAGTGAACGGATGCGGCTGTGTCTAGAAATGTTCTGTGCGCGGGTCCGTGCCCGAAAAATCGGCGGAAACATACGCATGGCAATCCGACGCCAAATTCACGCCTGACCAGTTTTTGGGGCACCCTTGATCTGCATCAATTTACCCGATGCGTTTTCGTGATCTTTCGCAAGGCGACACGCAACAAAGGACACCCGGCATGGACAGCGCAGCGCAAGACCTTCTGGCGGCCTATCGAACCCGAAATGTGCCGCGCTACACAAGCTATCCCACCGCGCCGCATTTTCAGCCTTTTGACACATCGGAAAGCTACATTCAGTCGCTCGCCGCGCTCGACCCGTCCGAGCCGGTGTCGCTTTAC
>JBCCAJ010000287.1:0-4351 GCA_039814845.1 Pseudomonadota bacterium
GATTGCCTACAAACGCAAATGGCCTGATTGGCGCCCCACCAACGAAATGATCGCTCGCGATCCGGGGAAGTATTCCGAATTTGAGGAAGATGACACCTACCGCCAGCCCGGCGGCCCGGGCAATCCTCTGGGCTCACGCGCGCTGTACCTCTTCCAGAACGGGGTCGACACCTATTACCGGATCCACGGCACCACGGCGCCGCGCTCCATCGGGCGGTCGGTGTCCAATGGCTGCATCCGGATGCTCAATGAGCATGTGAATGACCTCTATGAGCGGGTGCCCGTCGGGACGAAAGTGACCGTTCTTTGAACAAATCAGACTTGGCCGCGCCTTTCTTCTTGCCTCAAGTATCCCCGCCGGAGGCATGAAGTCTTTTCAGGCAATGCCGCCGATGATCAACCGCTGGGCCATTTGCGCATACATATCCGCCATGTAGCCATCCCCGGTCGCAATCGGCACACCTTCATCCCCTGCCAAACGCGTATCCAGATCAATCGGTAACGCCCCAAGGAACGGAATGCCAAGGCGGTCGGCCTCGGCCTTCGCGCCGCCATGACCAAAGATATGCGCCTCATACCCACATTGCGGGCAATGGAAGAGCGACATGTTTTCAATCAGCCCCAGGATCGGCGTTTTCAGCGTGTTGAACATATCCATCGCCTTACGCGCATCGATCAGCGCTACATCCTGCGGGGTGGACACAACAATCGCGCCCGTAGGTTGCGCCCGTTGGCAGAGGGTCAATTGCACATCCCCCGTCCCCGGCGGCAGATCCACGATCAGCACATCCAGATCACCCCAATTCACCTGAGAGATCATCTGCTGCAATGCCCCCATCAGCATCGGACCGCGCCAAACCACGGCCTTATCGGGATCCAGCATCAACCCGATCGACATGAAGGTGACCCCGTGGGCGTGCAGTGGTTCAATGATCTTGCCATCCGGACTGGCAGGCCGATCCGATTTGCCCATCATGCGCGGCTGGCTGGGCCCGTAGATATCAGCATCCAAAAGCCCCGTTTTACGACCCAAACGCGCCAGCGCCACGGCAAGGTTGGACGATACGGTTGATTTGCCGACACCCCCTTTGCCCGACGCCACAGCGATAATCGACCGCACTGAGGCCGGGCGAATGGAGGTTTGCCCACCCTGCGGATGCCCACCAACCTTGAGCGACGGCGGTTCCCCTTGAGGAGGTGGTGCCTTGACCGCAGGCGCATGGGCCGTCAGCGCGGCAGAGGCGGCATCAATCCCATCCACAGATAAGGCCGCCCGTTCCGCTGCAGCGCGCAAAGGTTCCATCTGACGGGCCATTTCAGGGCTGTCCGCCTCAATAACGAATCGCACCTGGCCGTCCACCACAGCCAAGGCGCGGATCATATCGCGAGAGACAAGGTTGCCACCATCCGGGAGTTCCAGCTTGGCCAGTTCCGTCAAAACCTTCTCGCGCGTGTCACTCATGCCGCTTCTCCGATCATCGCTGCTGCATTACGTGGCAGAAAATTCCCGGGGTGCAAGGGGCGGCGGAAATTTCACCGAAATTGCAAGATGATGCACAAATTTCGTGCGCTGCCCCCATATGCGTTTGCTGCATAGCAGCATTGCTCAGAAATTTATTGTGCAGATGCAGCATCCGCCTATCTTGGTTGCATGAGCAAAGGCAAATAGCCCGCGCAATAAAATTCAGTTCAGGCGTCCCTCTCCTCCTCCCTTGGGCTCCGCCTGTCATGGCGGCGACACACTCCTCCTCCCAGTGTCGCCGCCCCTAAATACCGGGGCCGAGCGCCCCGACCGTAACGAAAGGCCCTCTCCTCCTCCCTTGGGCTGGACGTAGTGAAACGGCGGCACCGCTTCCTCCCATAGGTGCCGCCGTTTTTTATTGAAGCCCGCTTTGATTTGGCTGAACACTCCCCATCATGCAAAACGACATCGACATCGCCGATCTCTTTGTAATTGGGGGCGGGATCAATGGCTGCGGCATCGCGCGGGATGCCGCGGGGCGCGGTTTGTCTGTGGTTTTGGCCGAAAAGGACGATCTTGCGCAGGCCACATCCTCCGCGTCCACCAAGCTTTTCCATGGCGGGCTGCGCTATCTGGAGTTTTTCGAGTTTCGCCTGGTGCGCGAGGCCTTGCAGGAACGCGAAACGCTGTTGCGCGCCATGCCCCATATCAGCTGGCCGATGCGGTTCGTGTTGCCGATTGATCCCGACATGCGCTTTGACGGGCAAACACCCACATCGCGCATCCTGAATATCTTCATGCCCTGGGCGCGGGGGCGACGCCCGGCCTGGCTCATACGGTTGGGGCTGAGGCTCTATGACCGGCTGGGCGGACGGCAGATTTTGCCCGGAACGCGGACGTTGTCCTTGCAGGGCAGCCCAGAGGGCGCACCGCTCAAACCCCACCTCACCCGCGCTTTTGAATATTCCGATTGCTGGGTGGAGGATTCGCGACTGGTGGCGCTCAATGCCCGCGACGCGGTCATGCGCGGCGCGCGGGTGATGACGCAGACCAAAGTGACGTATGCGCGGCGTGAGGCGGACCATTGGGTCATTGAGTTGGAAGATCGCCGCACGGGCACGAACCGCACAGAAAAGGCGCGCATGCTGGTCAATGCGGGGGGGCCTTGGGTCGGGCATCTGATCCGAAACGTGGCAGGGATCAATTCCTCTGAAACCGTGCGGCTGGTGCGGGGCAGCCACATCGTAACACGCCGCCTTTATGGTCACGACAAGTGCTATTTCTTCCAAGGCCCCGACGGGCGCATCATCTTTGCCATTCCCTATGAGACGGATTTCACCCTGATCGGCACCACCGATGCCGACCATGCAGAGCCATTTGTCGACCCCACCTGCACGCCGGAAGAACGCGATTACCTGTTGGCATTTGCATCAAAATACTTCGCCACGCCGCTGACGGAGGACGACATCGTCTGGACTTATTCGGGCGTGCGGCCACTTTATGATGACGGGGCGAAATCGGCCACGGCGGCGACGCGGGATTACGTTCTGTCGCTCGACACCCAGGGCCCAGCCATGCTCAACGTCTTCGGCGGCAAGATCACCACCTATCGCCGTCTGGCCGAAAGCGCGATGGAAGAGATCGGCACGCAATTCCCGGGCCTCGCTGCGCCGTGGACCGCAGGCGTTGCCCTGCCCGGCGGGGATTTCGCGGTAGATGGGTTTGACGCACTGGTCGCCCAGTTGCAGGCCACTCACCCTTATCTGACCGACCGCTGGGCGCGGCGCTTGGTGCGGGCCTACGGAACGGACGCGGCCAAGATGCTGGACGGTGCCAAAACGCCCGAGGATCTGGGTCAGGATTTCGGTGCCACCCTGACCGAGCGTGAGGTGCGCTGGCTCATGACCCATGAATTTGCCCTTCGCGCAGAAGATGTGGTCTGGCGGAGATCCAAACTGGGGCTTAGGATGAGTGCGGAGGAGATCCAGGCGCTGGACGCGTGGATGAGGGAGGCCGCGCCGTGACCCATATTCTGGCCATTGATCAGGGCACCACGTCCAGCCGGGCAATCCTGTTTGATGCCGATATGCGTGTGGCCGCGGTCGCTCAAGAAGAGTTTAATCAGCATTTTCCCGCTTCAGGCTGGGTCGAACATGACGCGCAAGAGATCTGGTCGACCACGCTCAGGACCTGCCGCGCGGCGATGGAGCGGGGACAGCCCGCTGCAATAGGCATCACCAATCAGCGCGAAACCACGATCGTTTGGGATCGCAAGACAGGCCGGGCCGTGCACAACGCGATTGTCTGGCAAGACCGTCGCACCGCTGACACCTGCAAGGCACTGCGCGAGGCGGGTCATCAGCCCTTGGTCACGCAGCAGACCGGCCTTTTGTTGGATCCTTACTTTTCAGGCACCAAACTGGCCTGGATCCTGGACAATGTGGATGGCGCGCGGGGGGCGGCAGAACGGGGCGATCTTCTCTTTGGCACCGTCGATTGCTACCTGATTTGGCGGCTTACAGGCGGGCGGGTGCACGCGACAGATGCCACCAACGCCGCACGCACGCTGCTTTATGACATCACACGCGGGGCCTGGAGCGCTGAGATTTGTGAGATACTCGACATCCCAATGACAATGCTGCCTGAGGTCAAGGATTGCGCCGCCGATTTCGGGTCGACTGATCGCGATGTGCTGGGCGCGGCCATCCCCATCCTCGGCGTCGCGGGCGATCAACAGGCCGCGACCGTGGGACAGGCCTGCTTTTCCCCCGGCATGATGAAATCGACCTATGGGACGGGCTGTTTTGCACTTCTGAACACCGGCGACACACCTGTGACGTCTGAAAACCGCCTGCTCACCACGATTGCCTATCAGTTGGACGGCAAACC
>JBCCAJ010000142.1:0-6757 GCA_039814845.1 Pseudomonadota bacterium
GATTTTTTGTCGATGCAGTATCCCGGCGGGCCAACCACAACCACGTCGCCATCAAACAGCGTGACATTGCGCAACACATCCCGGTCCGGATCGCCGCCCGCGCCGAAACCTGCAAAGTCAGACCCAAGACAGCCCGAAAGGCTGACCAGCCCCACCAGCGCCAATGCCCAGCGGAACGGTATCTTAAATGTCCATGTAGACATGCCGTTCGGCCTGGCCACCCGGATGGGTGACCGCGCCTTTATAGGTTTCCTGCACCAGCTGCGCGAATTTCCACAGCGCGCCAGAGGCATAGATCGTTTCCTTGGGACCGGCCCAGTTCTCTTTGCGCGCGTCCAACTGCTCTTCGGTCAGATCCACGCTGAGTTCCCCGGTGATGGCATTGATGGTGATCATATCGCCGTGCTCCAACAGGCCAATCGGCCCGCAATGCGCCGCCTCCGGCCCCACATGGCCCACACAGAAGCCACGCGTCGCACCGGAAAAGCGGCCATCTGTGATCAGCGCCACCTTCTTGCCCATCCCCTGACCGGACAACGCGGCAGTGGTCGCCAACATCTCCCGCATGCCCGGCCCACCAGAGGGGCCCTCATTGCGGATGACCAGAACCTCGCCTTCTTTGTAAGCGCGTTGTTTGACGGCCTCAAAGGCGTCCTCTTCACATTCGAACACCCGCGCGGGGCCGGTAAAGACCTGCTCCTCTTCACTCATCCCCGCGACCTTCACGATGGCACCTTGAGGGGCCAAATTGCCCTTCAGGCCAACCACACCGCCTGTCTTGGTGATGGGCGTCTCAATGGGGTAAATCACTTTGCCATCTGCTTCGCGTTCCACAAGGTCAATCTCTTCCCCGATGGTGCGGCCTGTCGCGGTGATGCAGTCTTCATGGATCAGCCCCGCCTTACGCAGTTCACGCATCACAACTGGAACGCCGCCCACCTCATAGAGGTCTTTGGCCACGTATTGCCCGCCGGGTTTCAGATCGACAAAATACGGCGTGTCCTTGAAAATCTCGCACACATCATCCAGGAAAAACTCCAATCCCGCCTCGTGGGCAATGGCTGGCAGGTGAAGCCCCGCATTGGTCGACCCGCCCGTACAGGCCACGACGCGTGCTGCGTTTTCAAGCGATTTCAATGTCACCACATCGCGCGCGCGGATGTTCTTCTCCAGCAACTGCATCACCGCCTCGCCCGAGGCCGTGCCATAGGCATCCCGGCTTTCGTAGGGCGCGGGCGCGCCGGATGAGTTGGGCAACGCCAGACCAATCGCCTCGGACACACAGGCCATGGTATTGGCCGTAAACTGCCCCCCACAGGCCCCCGCCGACGGGCAAGCCACTTTCTCAAGCGCCTTCAATTCTTCATCGGAATTGGCCCCGGCCTGATGGCGACCCACTGCCTCAAACACATCCTGAACGGTGACATCCTTGCCCTGAAACCGACCCGGCAGGATCGACCCGCCATAGATAAAGACTGACGGCACATTCAGCCGCACCATTGCCATCATCATCCCCGGCAGCGACTTGTCACACCCCGCAAGCCCCACCAACGCGTCATAGCAATGACCACGCATGGTAAGTTCAACCGTGTCGGCAATCGCCTCCCGACTGGCAAGCGAGGAGCGCATCCCCTCATGCCCCATCGCGATACCGTCGGTGACAGTAATGGTGGTAAATTCCCGCGGCGTGCCGCCCGCTTCTTTGACGCCCATCTTCACAGATTGTGCCTGCCGGTTCAGCGCGATGTTACAGGGCGCGGCTTCGTTCCAGCAGGTGGCCACACCAATCAGTGGCTGGTGAATTTCATCTTCGCTCAGCCCCATGGCGTACATGTAAGACCGATGCGGCGCCCGGGCGGGGCCTTCGGTAACGTATCGGCTGGGCAGGATTTTCTTGTCAAATTTGGTCATTGCGGGGTTCCCACTTGGCTTAAGACCTAAGGTCTAGGCCAGTGACCGAGGCGGAGCAAGATTTTATACCTCTGTTGGGAGTATTTCAGGAAAGATGAAGACCTGGGGCCAGGCGGCAAAGACCCGGGCGCGATTAACCCTTCATCAACCAGTTTCGCTCAGTTTGTTAAAGATGTTTAACGAGGGATGGGATCATGGTTGCGCGAGCCTACACAGTTGCGTTTGAAGGGGTGGAGGCGCGGCCCGTGGAGGTGCAATGCGCCGTCACGGCCGGGTTGCCGGGGTTTTCACTGGTGGGCCTGCCCGACAAAGCAGTGAGTGAGGCGCGCGACCGCGTTCGTACGGCTTTGACATCGATGTCCATCGCGTTGCCTTCGCGCCGGATCACGGTGAACCTATCGCCTGCCGACATGCCCAAGGAGGGCAGCCATTTCCACCTGCCCATCGCACTGTCACTGCTGGTCGCGCTCGACATCATCCCTGCCGACGCGGTTGAAGAAACCTGCGCCCTCGGCGAGCTTTCCCTTGATGGTTCCATCCTACCCGTCACCGGCGCGCTGCCCGCCGCCATGACCGCCGCGGAAGAGGCCCGCACGCTTCTTTGCCCCAAAGCCTCCGGTCCCGAAGCCGCTTGGGTCGGCGACGCGCGCGTGATCGGGGCGCACAGCCTTGCGGATGTGGTGCGCCACTACACCGGGCAATCCCCCCTTGCCCCCGCAGAACCCGGTGAGGTGTTCACCGATCCGTCGGGTCGTGATCTGGTGGATGTGAAAGGTCAGGAACGAGCCAAACGCGCGATGGAGATCGCCGCTGCAGGCCGTCATCACATGATGATGGTGGGTCCGCCCGGATCGGGCAAATCCATGCTGGCTGCGCGGCTGCCTTCGATCCTGCCACCCTTGTCACCGGCTGAGGCGCTTGACACATCCATGATCCATTCCCTGGCGGGCGTTTTGGCAGAAGGCGGGATTTACCGAACCCGGCCTTTCCGGGAACCGCACCACACGGCGTCGATGGCCGCAATCGTGGGCGGTGGGCGGCGGGCCTCACCTGGGGAAATCAGCCTGGCCCATAACGGCGTGCTCTTCATGGATGAATTTCCTGAATTTTCCCGCCAAGTGCTTGAAACCCTGCGCCAACCTATCGAGACAGGCGAAGTCGTTGTTGCCCGTGCCAATGCCCATGTGCGCTATCCCTGCCGTTTCATGCTGGTGGCCGCCGCGAACCCCTGTCGTTGCGGGTACCTGACCGACGCAAACCGCGCCTGTTCTCAGGCCCCCAAATGCGCCGAAAGCTACATCGGCCGCATCTCCGGCCCGTTGATGGACCGCTTCGATCTACGTGTTGATGTGCCGCCTGTTTCTTTCACTGACCTGGACCTGCCCAATGATGGCGAACGCTCTGGCACAGTGGCCGCGCGCGTGGCGCAGGCCCGTGACAGGCAGGCGGAGCGGTATGAGGGCCACGAAGACATCCATCTGAATGCCGATGCCGAAGGCGAGGCCTTGTCAACATTCGCCACGCCAGAGCCCGAGGGCCGGGATTTGCTGATTAAAGTGGCTCAGCAATTTGGCCTATCGGCGCGCGGTTACCACCGTGTTTTACGCGTCGCGCGCACCATCGCAGATCTGGGTGGATCGGACGCGGTTACCCGCACTCATGTGGCTGAAGCAGTCAGTTACCGGTTGAACCCGACCGCGCCGCAATCCAAGTAGCAAGACGCGTCAGCGTCGCACGCGCCTCTGGCAGGGAATTGTGAAACATGGGCCAGACATGGGGGAGGTTTTTTTCCACCTCCAGCGTTACCTCGACCCCCGACTGTTCCATCCACTGCGCCAGCCGCAAGGTGTCATCGCGTAAAATCTCGGTGCTTCCGACAGTAATCCAAACAGGCGATGCGCCGTTGAATTTTGCGAAAAGGGGTGAGGCGCGGGGATCATCCGTTGCCGCACCGGCCAGATAGGCCTCAGAGATTTCGCCGATCCGGGAAACCGGCAACATGACCTCTTTCTCAGCGTTCTCCGTGATACTTGGGCCCGAAAATGTCAGATCGGTGAAGGGGGAAAACCCGAAAGTACCAAGGGGGCACGGCAGATCACGGCGCAAAATTTCCGCCAAAAGAGCGAAAGCCAGGCCGCCCCCGGCACTGTCCCCGCCCAAAATCACCGGACGCTTCCCGATCGCGGCGTAAGCCGCAACCGCATCCTCGAAAGCTGCTGGAAACGGGTGCTCAGGTGCCAAGCGGTATTCGACCAGGCATACCGGCAGCCCCGCGCGTTTCGACAAGGCCGCGCACATGGCACGATGCGTATTGGTCGAGCCAAATACATATCCCCCGCCGTGGAAGTATAAAATCACCGGACCCATATCCCGCGTCACACCCCGCGCCATCGCCCACTGCACAGGGATGCCGCCAAGGTTGTCCCATTGATAACGCGACCCAAGCGGCCCGTGAAACAACAGCCGCGCGCGGAGCGCGAAACTGCGGCGCAGCGCGTCGATATCAGCAGCCATGGCAAGGTGGCGTTTTTCGGACCAGCGCAAATAGGCATTGAGCGCCCGGCGCATCGCACTCATGCGCGTTTGGCCACGATGGCCTCCCAGATCTTGGCGGCGATATTCACACCGTCGAACCGCTCCAATTCCTGGATGCCGGTGGGGGAAGTGACGTTGATCTCGGTCATGTAGTCGCCAATTACGTCAATGCCGACGAAGATCTGCCCCTTCTCGCGCAGAAGCGGGCCGATGCGGGCGCAGATTTCGCGGTCGCGGTCGGTCAGGCCCACCTTCTCCGGCGTGCCGCCCACATGCATGTTGGACCGGGTCTCGCCCTCGGCTGGCATGCGGTTGATCGCACCCACGGGTTCGCCATCCACGAGGATAACGCGTTTGTCGCCCGCGCTGATCTGAGGCAAGAATTTCTGCGCGATCAGCGGCTCGCGGCTGAACCCGGTGAAGAGCTCATGCAGCGCGCCAAGATTGCGATCCGCCTTTGGCAGGAAGAACACGCCCGCGCCGCCATTGCCGTAAAGCGGCTTCAGAATGATATCGCCATGCTCCGCGCGGAAGGCTTTGATCGTATCGAGATCCCGCGCGATTGCGGTGGGGGGCATGAGGTCAGGAAAATCGAGGATCAACAGCTTTTCAGGATAGTTGCGCACCCAGAACGGGTTGTTCACGACCAGCGTATCGGGGGCAAGACGATCCAGAATATGGGTGGTCGTGATGTAAAACATATCAAAGGGCGGATCCTGCCGGAGCCAAACCACATCCATTTCCGAAAGGTCGAACACCTGCTCTTCGCCAAGCGAAAAATGATCACCCACAACGCGCTGCACGGTCAGTGGCCAGCCCCGCGCCGTCACGCGGCCCTGATCATAGGCCAGCCGGTCGGGCGTGTAATAGAAAAGCTGATGCCCCCGCGCCTGTGCCTCTTCCGCCAAACGGAAGGTGCTGTCGGCATTGATGTCAATCGGACCGATCGGGTCCATCTGAAAGGCGATTTTCATGGGTTAACCCCCGGGATGCTTTGGCAGAGCTTACTGTCGCTCTCTACATGGTCCAAAGCCTCAGGTACTGCAAACCCGAAATCGGCAAATCACAAATGGCTGAATGCACCCTCTCGGATATCGATTTCCCCCGCGCTATTGACCAGACCCAAATCAAACCGCATCTCGGACAACTGCCCATCAGACGCGTGAGCCAGATATTCACACGCCGCCATGTGGATGCGCCGCGCCTGCGCCGGGCGCAGTTGCTGGGCCGCAGCATCAAAACTGCGGGCTTTCTTGACTTCAACGAAAACCAGGGCACCCGCATCGAAAAAGATCAGGTCAATTTCGCCAGATTGCCCGCGCCACCGGCTTTCGAGCAGGTCACAACCCCGATCCACATAACCCCTCGCGACAGATGCCTCCGCCGCACAGCCGGAGAAATAAGCCATCGCCCCTTTTTCACGTTTACGCGTCGCAACCCTGTTTTCCGGTGCCACATGACGTGTCATCGTTCACCTTCCAGTTCCTGACTGATCGCAAGCGCGCGCTGATACACATCACGCTTCTTAAGCCCAAATTTCCCGGCCACCACTTCGGCAGCATCGCGCACCGAACCCGTTTCAAGCGCGGCTTTCAACGCAGTGTCTATATCAACTTGGCTAACATTCTCTGAATCGCCCCGCGCAACCAACACGACGATCTCGCCTTTCAGGTCGCGGTCGGCCACTTGACCCGCCAGCGCGCCCAAATGCCCTCGCATCGTTTCTTCAAACCGTTTGGTGATCTCTCGGCACACCGCCGCGTCCCTGCCGTCACCCAACACCTCTGCCGCGTCCGAAAGCATCCCCGCCACCCGTTTGGGCGATTCGTAGAACACCAGCGTGCCTGGCACGTCGCGCAGCGCCTCCAGCGCGGATTTTCGCTTGGACATCTTTGATGGCAGAAAACCGGCGAAAAAGAACGCATCAGAAGGCAGGCCCGACAGTGTCAGCGCCGCAATCGCCGCTGTCGGTCCTGGTGCGGATACCAAAGGCAGATCCGCCTCAATCACCGCCCGCGTCAGGTCGTAGCCCGGATCAGAGATCAGCGGTGTGCCCGCGTCAGACGCATAAGCCACTGATTTCCCCACCTTTAACGCATCCAAAATCTTGGGCAGCGCCGATTTTGCGTTGTGATCGTGAAAGCTCACAATCCGCCTTTCGCCCAGCGCGATCCCATGAATATCCATCAATTTGCGCAGGGTCCGGGTGTCCTCGGCCGCCAACACATCCGCCGCCCCCAGAATATCCAGCGCCTTCAGCGTGATATCGCGCGCAGCCCCAATGGGCGTGGCCACCAAATACAGCCCTGAC